>CAYSXM010000091.1:0-10119 GCA_964434905.1 uncultured Pirellulales bacterium
TTCGGTGGTTCCGGTGCCGGTGCGGCTGAAAATGGAAAGCCGGCTGCTGTTCTTATCGGGCCGGGTGAAGTTGGCCGAAGGAGATAGCTTTGGCGCGCTGGTCGACTTGCGTAAGTGCATTTTGTCGCAACAGGTGGTGACGGAAAACGATCAAGACCGTCGCCAACGGCTGCAAGCGGCTTACTACTTGGGTGTGTGCTATGGGCTGCTGAAACAATGGGACATGGCCGCCACATCTTTCGAGGAAGCGGCACGCTACGAACCGGGAACACCTAAATACCCTCTCGCGGCGGCAGACGCCTGGGATCGCGCGGGCCATCAAGATAAGGCCATCGCGGTGTATGAGCAGGCGCTGGCGCTCCGCGGCACTCCGCCCGAAGTGTGGGTTTCGCTGGCACGCATGCGATTCACTCAGCAGGTCCAGTTGCCTGCCGAGCGGCGCGACTGGGAACCGTTTCGCTTGGCGCTCAAGAACGCGCACCGGGCGGCGCCCGACGCTACCTCGTTACGCGTGCTCGAGGCCGATTTCGCGGCCGCCATGGGGCAGCGCCAAGACGCGCTGGCGCAGCTTCAAGAGGCAATTTCCAAGGACCCGGAGTCGGAGAGTCTGGGTAGGGCGATGATCCTGGCCCGCGAGCAGTTGGGGCAGCGAGACGAAGCAGATCAGGCGTTGGCTGCTTATATGGCCAAGGATGGCGACGGTTTGCCTGCCAAGATAATTCGGGTCACCGTGCTGATGCAGCGGGGCGATTTTACCGCCGCGGAGAAGCTCCTGATCGAGGCCATTCCGCAGGCCGTCGACGAAGAGCAGCAGTTGTTGAAGTATCAACTGGCGCAGGTCTATCTGCGCGACGGCCGCATCGAGGACGCGCGTGCCAGCCTGGCGGAATTAGCGAAAGCCAACCCTTCCAACGTGGCACTGTTGGAACAGGTTGTGCGTATGGCGTTAGATGCGCGTGATTTTGAGGATGTCCAGCGGTGGGAAACACGCTTGACGGAACTCGAGGGCCCCAGCGGCACGCTGTGGCGTTATTACCAGGCCGAGCGCCTGCTGGCACAATCTGAATCCCCCAACGACCCTCGCTTCACGCTGGCCGAAACCAGGCAGAAGGAAATCCTGGCGATTCGACCGACCTGGCCTCCGGCCTTTCTGCTGTCTGCCCAAATGGCCGAAGCGCGGCAGGCCTGGACCGCGGCGATCGATGCCTATGTATTGGCGATCGACAATGGCGAGAACCGGGTCACTTGCTACGAGCGCTTGATACGTTTGTTGTACGACAACAATCGCTATGCTGAAGCCGAACAGTATCTAACTCGGCTTCGCGATGCCGTGCTCAATGCCAACCAACTACCCGATGTGGCAATTTCCTTGCTGGCCGAACAAGGGCGCGTGGGACGCGCCATCGACGTCGCGCAGCAGGCGGCGGCGAAACATTCGGACGAACCGCAGAGCCGCGTTTGGCTGGGGCAAGCACTGCAGTTGGCGGGCCGCATGGCCGAGGCCGAAGGCGCCTTTCGCTTGGCGGTCGAAAGTTCGCCGCACGACCCCAAAGGATGGGTGGCCCTGATCGGGTTCTATGTGCGGCAGGGGCGGACCGAATCGGCCCGCGCGGCGCTGGATGAACTGGCGCGGCTGGCCGACCTGCCCTCCGAGGTGCGATTGTTTGTGCTGGCCCAGGGCTATGAAATGGTGGGCGATAAGCAGACCGCGGAGACTCACTATCGAGAAGCGCTGACCCAGTCGCCCGACAATGTCGACTTGCTGCGTCGCACGGCGGAGTTCTTCACCGGCGTGGACGACGGGTTGGCCGAAGAGAGTCTGCAACGGCTGTTGGCCCTGGAGCCCAATTCCGAAGGGGTCCGGCGCCGCCTGATTTCCATGCTGCGAGGTCGAGGAAGCGAGCGAGACTGGCGCAAGGTGGCCGACCTGCTGGAACGCGCCGATACCAAGCAGAATATCGCTGCCGAAGAGCTACGGCTTCGTGCGCAATTGCTAGTGCAGCGAGGCGGCGAACAAGGCATGCAAGACGCCATTGCCCTGTTGGAAGAGCTGGTGCGCGCGCACAGTTCAGCACGCCCCGAGGACTTTATCGCCTTGGCCAAATTGCACGAGCTGTCGGGCCGGGTAACTCGGGCTCGCGAGCTGATGCTGACGCTGGTCAGCGCCAAGAGTCCTGAGCCTAAGCACCTGGCGGAATTCGTCGACATGCTGTTGCGAAACGATTTGCCGCGAGATGCCGGCACCTGGTTGGACCATCTCGAACAGTTGGACGCCAATTCTTTTGATAGTCTGGCGCTGCGCGTGCGGTGGATGTCGCAAACGAATCAGGAGCAAGAAATCGAAGCGCGGGTGGAACAATTCGCGGCCCTCAGAATGGCCAGCCTGAAGACGCCTCGCGACCAGGCCCTGGCGGCGGTGCGCCTGGCGCAGATCTATGATTCGGCCGACATGGCACCAGCCGCCGAGCGATGGTATCGCCGTGCTTATGAACTGTCGCCGTTGGCATTTTCGCCGTTGGCCACGTGGTTGGCAGCACATGCAAAGGCCGACGAAGGCGTCCAGGTCTGTTTGGCCGCGGCTGGCAAAGTGCCTGTGTTGCAGGTGGGCATGGCGTTGAGCACCGTGCTTAGCTGGTGTACCGGAAGTGCCGACGTTGCCAGCCAGGCCGAGCCGTTGTTGGCCCAGGTGCTAGAGCAGCACACTCGCGATGCCCACCTGTTGCTGGCGGTTGGGCGGCTACGTTACATGCAGGACCGTCCCGAAGACGCCATCGAACTGTTTCGACAAGTGCTGGCGCTTGACAACCGGAACGTCGAGGCCATGCGCCTGTTGTCGGTGCTGCTATCGGAACAACCGATTCACCAGGGCGAAGCACTGCAATTGATACGATCAGCGCTCGAAACCGGGGGTGAACGAGAAGAACTACGCGATGCGCTGGGTATCGTATTGTTGAATCAAGGGCAAACCAACGAGGCGATCAACGTGTTGCGAGGAGTGGGTGATCGACCTGCTGCGGATGCGAGGCACACCTTCCATTTGGCTTTGGCCTATCAACAGTCTGGCAATCGCACGCTTGCCCGTCGCGCGATCCGGCAGGCACGCGATGCCCAACTCGACCCGCTGCGATTGCCGGTGAACGAGCGGACGCGGTTGGAACAGTTGGAAGCTTCGCTTCGAGTAAATCCCAGCTAGGCGTCGGCAAACTCCCGAGAAGCGCGTACCGGCAACCATGACAGCTTCAGTTACTCCGGCGGCACCACGTCGCTGCTTTTTCTACGAGCAGTGGCGCTCGCAACTAGCGGAAATTGCGCCGCGGTATCGCGGCGCGTCGCCGTTCCCGCACCTGGCCATGGATGGGTTTTTGGAACCCCATGCAGCGCGTGCGGCGCTCGATGAGTTTCCATCGCCCCGCGACGCGCGCTGGATTCAGTACAAGCACTTCAACGAAAACAAATTGGGGAACACCGACCGGAACGCATTTCCGCCACACATCGGCGCCATTATCGACGAACTGCAATCGCCTGAGTTCGTGTCCTGGCTGATCGACTTGACGGGTATCTCGGGCCTGATCGCCGATCCCCTGCTCGATGGCGGAGGCATGCACCAGACCGAGCCCGGGGGCTTCCTGAACATGCACACCGACTTCACCCGGCATCATGTTCACCGGAACTGGCGGCGGCGTTGCAACCTGATCGTGTACCTCAACGATCCCTGGGAAGAACAGTGGGGCGGCGCGCTCGAGTTCTGGGACCGCGACGTGAAGCAGTGTTGCAGCCGCGTGTGGCCCACATGGAACCGCGCCGTGTTGTTCAATACCACAGAGATTTCGTTCCACGGATACCCCGACCCCATTGGCTGCCCGGCCGGCACCACGCGCAAGAGCCTGGCACTGTACTACTACACGGTCGAGCCCGACGCACCGCGAGGCGGTGGCTTCACCCAGTATCGCGCGCGACCAAGCGATAGCAGCAAGCGCTGGTTGATCTGGCTGGATACCAAGGCCATCCACGGCTACACCTGGCTCAAACGGAAGCTGGGTTTTTCCGACAATCTAGCCAGCCGCTTGCTGGGGTGGTTGTCGCGCTGGCGCGGCAGGTGATCGCCGAACGCCGGCTAGACTTGCTCCGCGACGAACAAACGCACCGCGCGCGCCACCGCGGCCGGGTCTTCCATCAAGAGAAAATGGCCCAAACCAACCAATTCCGTATAGCGCGCCGCGGGGCACATCCGCGCTAGTTCTTGCCCCATCGCCCGATTCGCAATCGGGTCGCCGTCGGCCCACACCAATTGCATGGGTGGCCGGCAGGCGGTCAATGCTCCCAGCCAGCGCTCTCGGTGAACATACCGTTCGCGCATGTAGCCGGCCAGAGCGGGCAACCGCAAGTGACCTTGCTGATACGCCAGTAGCTCGCGCATGGCTTGCCGATCGTCGGTGCCGATTGCGTCGGGTCGCTGCATGATCGCCAACAATCCAGGTACATACATTTCGACCGCCTGGGTACACATTTCCATCGCTTGCGGCAGGCTGGCATTGGCAGCCAGCAATTCTTGAAATGGCGTCATCGTGGCTAGCCACTGCAACATGCTGCCATTGAGAAACGTGGAACTCTGCACACGGAAAGCGCAGCCACTGTCACCGGCTTGACGCGCCAGCAGTTCGCAATGCACGCTCGTGCCCATGTCGTGACTCACCACATGGGCTTCGCTCACGCGCAAGGTTTGCGCCACCTCCTCGACGGCGTCGGCCTGATCGAAGAGCGAATAGCTGCAAGCGCTTGGTTTGTCCGACAGCCCATAACCTGGAAAATCGAGCGCCAGGCAGCGAAAATCCGAGGCCAGCAAGTCGATCATGCCGCGCCAATCGAAACTCGACGTGGGAAAACCGTGCAACATCAGCAGCACCGGCCCGCTGCCTCGCTCGACAACAAAAACCTGCTGCTGGCGCCAGCGCACCCATCGCCCGCCGTCGCGCCAGGCGGTGGCCGCGCTACCAAAAGCGTGTTGCATTGCCGTAGACAACCGGCCCGCTTTGGATTCAGCCATGGTGGTGTTCAATCTGCAGAAAGCAAATGTCGTAGCGGAAAATGGAACTTGCCTAGTTTACCCTCGAAGTTCGCCGCGCCGATGGCAATGAGTTCGGGGCCCGCGGCCGCACGCATCACGGCTGCCATGGCCTGGCCGACCGTTGCCTCGTCGAGGCCATCGAGGACGATCTCGTAGGCGGCCTCGGCCGCAGGCTGCAAGCGCGTTGTCACCAACCCTCGCAGTGTGGGGCAATAGGCCTCGTTGGTCGAAGCACGCAGCTTGGCATAGCGCGAGCCAACCTTGCTGCCGCTGCGCACCAGGCCGCCCGGGAAGGGCGCGATCACGCCGCGCATGTTGGCCACGGCCTGAATACCTCGTTCGGCGGCCACCAAGGCATCTGTCGCCGAGATTCCCTGAAGGATCAAGCATCCCCCGGCCACTCCCTTGCCAGAACCCAATTGGTCTTCCACCAGAAACTCGCCATCCATCACGGGCACTCGCCAATAGCGCCGATCGTCGAGCAGCTTGCTCTGTTGCCAGCCATCGCCAAAGTATCGCAACTGTTTTCCCAGGCCAATCCGCTCCGATTCATGGGGCAAGCCGTCGAACACGGCGGTGGTAGGGCAGGTCATCACGCACTGCCCCACGCGCTGGACCACGGCCGCGGCGAGTTTTTCCGTGGATGTGCCAAACACCAACACCGACACGCCTGGCCGCCCGTCGGGGGTCTCTGCCGCTTCGAGCAACCGTTCGATGCCGGCCTCGGCATCGCAGCCGATGATAGAAGCCGCGTAACCGGTCATCTCGGTCGCGGCCACAAGTGCCCAGCGCGGCGAGGCGGCGGTGATTACCACGCGCGACACGCGCATGCGAAATGCTTCCGCAAATGTCTCTTCGACGAACGTGCTGCCCAAATGCATGTCAAGTAGCCCGCGTGGGGTAAGAAAATGTGGGGAACCGGCCGGGCGCTGTGGCACAACCGCCTGCCAGACCCTGATGGCCGGTTCGCTGGGCGACGTGGCGATGCTGCCCCCGGGCGACGGCAGCGGCGTGCATCCGCACGTCGGCCATTATACGAACTTGATCGATGCGGCGCCTGGTTCCAGCGACGCCGCATGGCACGCCGAGAGGTCGACATCTCGAAGAGACCCGCCGGCGGGGGCTGTGCAGAAAGCCACCCGCGCGACCAGAATGGCCACACGACCCTGGCCGCAGGGTGAATTGTTTACCTGGCGGGTTTCATATGAAGCGACCCTGGAATCTGATCGTTGGTCGCACGCACGCCAGCTCGCTGGCCTGCGCCCAGGCAGACCGCTTCGCGAGCGGCGATTTGTCCTCGCGGCTGCACGTCTCGTGTTTCGACCTCGAACAGCTAGGTCTTGCCGCGGGAGATGCCGTGCAGGTGACCAGCGATGTGGGTAGCGCGGCACTGCGGGTCGTGGAAGCCGTGGCCGATGAGCTACCACGAGGTTCCGTCTTTCTGGCTACCGGCCCAGCCGCCGCGCGCCTGGTCTCAGCCGATACACGGGGCGTGGGCTTGCCGATCAGCAAACTGGTACCCGTCACGATCGAGCGGGCGACCGTGATCGAACGACCCCTGCCGCGCCGCGCCGCCGAGACCACTGCATTGGCCGGTCCCCTGCCGGTGGCGCTCGGCGTGGCACAGCTCGCCTCGCCGTCCGGTCGCGTTGTACCGGTACCGAATGGGGGTGCATCCCAGTTTCATCACGAGCAAGCCTCTACCATTCCCGACGCCGTGTGTACGCGCTGCGGCTGCACCTGCGACGATCTGACATTGGTTCGCAGCGCTGGTAAGGTCGTGGCCGCGCACCAGGCGTGTGAACTTGGTCGGGCCTGGTTCACCACGCCGCGCGATGAGACCGCCCCCGTTTGCCTGGTGGCGGGGAAGCTGCAACCCCTACAAATCGGCTTACAGCACGCGGCGCGGCTGTTGGCCCGTGCCCAGCACCCGTTGGTGTTTGGTCTGAGCGAAACGACCTGCGAAGCGCAAGTGGCCGCGGTCGCGCTGGCCGATCGTTTGCGAGCCACGATCGACACCGCGACCAGTATCGGACATGGCCCCAGTGTCGTGGCACTGCAATCGGTGGGCGAGGTGACTGGAACCCTGGGCGAGATGCGACATCGAGGCGACCTCGTGTTGTATTGGGGCGCCAACCCCGTGGAGAACGATCCGCGCCACCAACAGCGATACAGCCTGGACCCTGCGGGCGAGTATGTACCAAGGGGGCGTGCCGACCGTTTTTGTGTAGTGGTCGATGTCCGGCAGACCGCGACGGCGCGCACGGCCGACCAATTCATTCGGATTCGTCCCGGCGCCGACTTCGAGGCTCTGTGGACGTTGCGCGCATTGGTACAAGGCCGCCCGGTCGACGCGACCATGGTGGACCAACAAACCGGCGTGCCCTTGGCAGTGTGGTCGGCACTGGCAGAGCGCATGCGCGCCTGCCGGTTCGGCGTGCTGCTGTACGGCATGGGGCTGAATATGACCTCTGGCCAGCACCAGAACGTCGAGGCCGTGCTGCTCTTGGTTCGCGATCTGCATGCGCACACCCGGTTTGTGTGTCGCTCGATGCGTGCCCCCGGCAATGTCACTGGCGCCGATAATGTATTGACCTGGCGCACGGGATACCCGTTTGCGGTGAATTTGGCGCGAGGGTACCCGCGCTACAATCCGGGAGAATACAGCGTGGTCGACGTGCTGGTTCGCCGCGAGGTCGACGCAGCGCTGATCGTGGCGGCCAATCCTCTCGAGACGCTCCCGGCGGCCGCGGCCGACGTCCTGCAGTCGCTGCCCTTGGTGGTGCTCGATTCGGTCGACACGGCCACCATGGCGGCCGCGCAGGTGGCATTTCGCGTTGCCACGCCGGGGCTCTCAACTCCTGGCACGGTGTACCGCATGGACGAAGTGCCCCTGGCGCTGCGTCCGGCGCTGGCCTCTGTGTATCCCACGGCAGAAGATGTGTTGCGGTCGCTCGAACAGCAAATTGCCTCGAGCCAGCGGGGCCAGCCGACCGACTTCGCCGCCACCCCCCCGGGCGCCTGATCGAAGGAAGCAGCTTCCATGCCCGAGAACTTGATTCAGATTCAAGGAGGGAAAGTCTACGATCCGTTGCACGGTGTTGCAGGCGACGTGTCGGACGTGTGGATTCGCGGCGCGCGCATTGCCGCCGCGCCCCCACCAGGCACGGTGCCTCATCGCGTCATCGACGCACGGGGCCAGATCGTCATGCCTGGTGGCGTCGACATGCATTGCCACATCGCGGGGCCCAAAGTCAACATGGCCCGCAAACTGCGTCCCGAAATGCAACGCGAGGCCCCGCCGGTGGTTCGCCAAGGCGACCGCCCCAGTGGAACCCTAGGGGTCACGCCCAGCACATTCGCCACGGGTTATCGCTACGCCGCGCTGGGCTATACCACGGCCATGGATGCCGCGATCGCGCCTTTGAATGCGCGGCACGTACACGAGGAATTTGCCGACACGCCCTGCCTAGACAAAGGGTTCTACACCCTGGTGGGCAATAATCATTTCGTGTTCGAGGCGTTGCGCGACCGTGACCAGCCCCGCTTGACCGCATTCTTGGGCTGGCTGCTGGGCAGTGTCAGGGCCTATGCGCCCAAACTCGTCAACCCCGGCGGCGTCGAGTGTTGGAAACATCGGCCGCAAGGAAACGTGCACCAGCTAGACGAGCCCACGCCGCATGCCCACGTAACACCGCGCCAAGTGATTCAGGGGGTCGCCGCGGCGGCGTCCCAGTTGGGCTTGCCGCATCCCGTGCACATTCATGCCAACGAGTTGGGGCTGCCAGGCAACTGGCGCACAACGCTGGCCACCATGCAAGCGCTCGAGGGACATCGTGGGCATCTCACCCATATTCAGTTCCATAGTTATGGCGGGGGCGCAGGGGACGAGTCCACCTTCTGTTCCCGCGCCGCGCCGCTGGCCGAGTATGTCAACCATCACGACAACCTGTCGGTCGACGTAGGCCAGGTGTTGTTCGGCCGCACCACCAGCATGACTGGCGACGCGCCCCTAGGTCACTATCTGGCACGCGTGTTCGGCGGCAAATGGTTTAGCGGCGACACCGAGCTCGAATCGGGCTGTGGCATTGTGCCGATCAAGTACCAGCGCCGAAGTCTGGTGCATGCCTGGCAATGGGCCGTGGGGTTAGAGTGGTTCTTGTTGGTCAACGATCCTTGGAAGATTGCGCTGACTACTGATCATCCCAATGGTGGCTCGTTTCAGGCTTATCCCGAGGTAATTCGATTGTTGATGGATCTCGATTATCGCCGCGAGGTGCTCTCCCGGGTGCACCCTGAAGTGCGTCGCACCTCGCTGTTGGCCGATCTCGACCGCGTGTATTCGTTGCACGAAATTGCCGTGGTTACCCGCGCAGCGCCCGCCCGCATGTTGGGGCTGTCGCACAAAGGGCACCTTGCTCCGGGCGCCGATGCCGACGTGACGATCTACGAGCCGCACCCGAATTTTCAAACCATGTTCAGCGTACCTCGCTATGTGCTTCACGGCGGCCAGTTGGTGATCGACAACTTCGAACCAGCGGCCACGACGTGCGGCCAAACGCTGCACGTGGCCCCGGCGTTCGATCGTGACTACTTGCCCCATCTAGAAGACTGGTTCACGCAACGTTCGACGGTGCGGTTTCGCAACTATCCGGTGGGTGATCAGTATGTGCCGCGCGCCCACGTTTCACCGTGCGCTCCGCCTGGTTAGCAGCCTGTTGATGTGTTCGACAGGCTGCGACGTCGCATGGATGCGATGACAGAATCGCGACGCTTGTCGTTATTCGGCGAGCCGTGCGGAGTTGATCTCCGCATTTCGCAAGGTTGAAAAATGCCACGACGGCATAATTCAATGGGCTGTTAGCCGATGGGGCTGGTGCCACGGCGGCGCTGCCCCGCAGTGCGTTGGCCGCACGGGCAAATCGAACCCGTACAACGGGCAGTAGCGAACCACGGGCAGTACACCGCCACGGCTACACCCCTTCGGCCGCAGGCCGTTTCAGCAGGTCCAGCAGGTACCGAGAGCGCGCCGTGTCTCCCGTGGGCACCAGGAT
>CAYSXM010000092.1:0-10035 GCA_964434905.1 uncultured Pirellulales bacterium
ACCCTGTGTTGACGTGGGAAACGCGGTGCGTGTCACCGCGCGTCGCGACGGCACCAACGCCAACGGTGAAGCGCCGCTGTTTTTTGGCAGAATCTTTGGCCGCACCTCATTCGCACAACAAGCGCAGGCCGTGGCCATGGCCAACCCGCGCGATATCGCCTTCGTGGTCGATCTGTCGGGCTCGATGAACGACGACACCGAGCCGGCCTGGGCCACACCTGCCATCAACAGCACGTTTGCTCCGGCAGGTTTCCCCACGATCGGCAACACGCTGATTCAGGATCTGTACACCGACTTCGGGTTTGGTGCGTATCCGGGATCGTCGGAGTCCATCGGCCAGACGCTGGGGTTGGCCAACGACTGGTATACCTACGCCGAACTGACGCGCAACGGCGGTCCGCTGACGGGAGGTGGCATCGCGGCGGCTTACCGCATTCGCAATGCCGACAACGAGGTCACACGCCGCACCAAGGCGTATAGTTGGATCATCAATAATCAAATTGCTCGGCTGATGCCGTCCGCGCAGCCGACACCCAATACCACGACGAACTTCGCGTATTGGTCGGCCTACATCGACTACATCAATCCCGATATTTGGTTGTGGACAACCTTCATTCCGCCACCACCACCACCTCCGCCCGACCCGGATCCGGGCGATCCGCCGCCGCCCCCCCCGCCAGTTGGCGGCGGCGGCCCGAGTCCACCTCCACCACCGATGGGCTGGAACCCGGCACCGCAAGGCGGCGACTGGTTTGCCCGCTACATGCACGGTCGGCAACCTCGGACACAAACACAACCGCGCGTGCGGACCGATTTGGAAGTGGCGTTGGGGCCTTCGTTGGTGTGGCCCGGTTTGGGCGTGGCGCGGCAAGCGCTGGGTGCTCGCGCGCCCGGCACGCCACCGATCGACCGGGGTTACATTCCACCCAACTGCACTTGGGTGCGCATTTGGGGAATGAATAACCCCAATCAGAGCACATTTCCCACGGCGAGCGATACCTCGGCGCACTGGCGAATGATCGGCTATCGGACCTATTTGCAGTTCATGCTCGACTATGGCCGCGACATGCAGCCGGTCGCCGGCGTCTATACTCCGTTGTCGCGAAACCATGCCAGTTGCCCGTTGCACAGCGAAACGACGGCCGGCGGTTCGTTCAGCTTTCCGCCCCGGGAACAACCGACCCACGCGGCGCGCCGCGCGCTGATTGCGGCGGTCGAACTGGTGCGGCAACAGAACCAGAATATTCCCACCGCGGCCAATCGCGACTGGGTTTCGATCGTCACCTACGACAAGATGGGCACCGGCACACTGCTGCACCAATCGCTGTCCAGCGACTACGCCGCGGTGATGACTGCCTGCGCTCGGATTCAGGCCTCGGGCGACGATGGCGCCACCACGGCCACGGAATCGGGCTTGATCTTGGGCCGCAACCACATCAAGAGTTCCGCCGATGGCGGGTCGGGTCGGTTGTTTACCAACAAGGTGGTGGTCCTGCTGACCGACGGCGTGCCCAACCTGTACGAAACCGACGGTGCCACGGTCGGCGGCTACATCGCCGGCAATGCCAGCCCCAATTATTACAACAACGGTGCCTATTGGTACGACGCGCCGTTGATGCAAGCCGCCCAATTGAAGCAGCAGCACTGGCAGCTCTATCCCGTGGGGGTGGGCTTGGGTGCCGACTACGATTTCATGGACCGCATGGCGCGGCTGGGCGGAACCGCCAACGCGGCGGGGCAAAGTCCTCGTGGCTCGGGCAACCCGGCCGACTACGAGCAACGGATGACGGAGATTTTCCGGCGCATCATTACCTCGCCCATGGCCCGGTTGGTGCAATAGCCAGCGCTGTGCTGGGGGCTGCAGCACGCCACGTGCGCAGCCTTGCGGATCGCGCACCCCGGCGAGATGCGTGAGGCGCTTCGCGGGCATCGCGTAGGGCGGGGTCGTCGCCGCGCGGGTGAGTGTCGTGCCGCGGGGCGCGTAACGGTCGTGCCGCCACGCGCTCAAGTGCTGTGCCGCCGCGCTACACGCCTTCGATTGATGTGGCCGCCGGGCCACTGCGAGCAGTCCGTTGAAGAATTCAACGGGCTGCGCGGGCCCAGCACGGGCTGTCACGGGGCTTGCTCAGTGCTGGCACGTTGGTGCTCGGCCGGTGCCGCGGAGCACGACCGCCCAACACGTAAGTGGTTGGGCGGCAACACATACAAGAGTGCTCCGCGAATTCGCTCAATTCCAAGATCAAACTGTGACGGAGCACTAGCTACCTCGGCTATGCCTTGCGAATTTTTTCGCGTCCCCGGGTGATGTTTTTCGTGGCGTTGCGGGTATCGATCACCGCGCGGGCATGGTCGACCACGAACTGATAGTCATAGGCAGAATGGTCCGTGGCGATCAGCACGCAATCTTGTGCTGCCAAAAACTCTGGCGTTAAAGGCGTGCTCGACAAGCGGGGCAGGTTCGGGTGTTCACGCATCCGCGGCAATTGTGGCACGTGCGGGTCGTTGTAGCTCACTTCGGCGCCCAGCGCCATCAACTCTTCCATCAACTCGAACGATGGACTTTCGCGCGGATCGTCCACATCTTTCTTGTAAGCCACGCCCAACAGGCAGACACGGCTTCCCTTGACCGGTTTGCCCACCTCGTTCAGCCGGTGCATAAGCTGGGAAATCACATACTGCGGCATGTGCGCGTTGATTTCTCCGGCCAACTCGATGAACCGCGTGGCCATGCCGTGCTTGCGCGCGACCCAGGTCAGGTAGAACGGGTCGATCGGAATGCAGTGGCCGCCCAAGCCCGGGCCTGGATAGAACGCCTGAAAACCAAACGGTTTGGTCTTGGCGGCGTCGATCACTTCCCACACGTCGATTCCCATCCGGTCGAACAACATTTTCAGTTCGTTGACCATCGCGATGTTGATCGAACGGTAGGTGTTCTCCAAGATCTTGCAGGCTTCGGCCACTTCGACACTCGAAACCGGCACCACCTTGACCACGGCTTGGGAATACAGCGCGGCGGCGATCCGCAGACTATGCGGACCGATGCCCCCCACGACCTTGGGAATGGTGCTGGTGGCGAAGTTGGGGTTGCCAGGGTCTTCGCGTTCCGGGCTATAGGCGAGATAGTAGTCCTTTTCGACCACCAGACCCGAGGTCGCCAAAATGGGCAGCACCACGTCGCGCGTGGTGCCTGGATAGGTGGTGCTTTCTAGCACGACAAGTTGTCCGGGGCGCAGCGCGGCGGCAATGGCGCGCGCGGTTTTTTCGACATACTCTAGGTCGGGGTCGCGGCTGTCCGACAGTGGAGTGGGCACGCAGATAATCACGGCATCGGCTTCGGCCAGGCGGCGCATGTCGGCCGTGGGAACGAACCGCCCGGTTTGCACGCACTCGGCGATCAGGCTCGAGGGAATGTGCCCAATATAGCTCTGCCCTGCCAGCAGGCGATCGACCTTGGACTGGTCGACATCGAATCCAAACGTGCGAAAGCCAGTGCGCACGAAAGTCTGAATCAAGGGCAATCCCACATAGCCCAACCCCACCACCCCCACCGAGGCGGTCTTGTTCAACACGGCATTTTCCAACGGCAATGCACGAACAGTTTCGGTGGCCATGGCGCTAGCAATTGCTCCCTCGAACGACGAGATACGAACTTCGCGGACTGTGAACAGGCTACGCATTTCGCGTGGCCGCGACCCGTGCCCGGTTGCCTCCAAGATACACGCGGTTCTGGTTCTTGGCACGCGGCAGGGCCAGGAAAAACGCCCTGATCTTGTGGCGCTGTCCAGGCAGGTGGTCCGTGCGCCCCAACAGTCGTGCGCCGCTGATACAACCGTTACGAGCGCACCCCAATCTGGGCCAGGTAGAGGTGCGACGCCCCCCGATGTCGCGGACCACGGCCGCGGCGTCCGCGTTGCCCCCGGCGATTCAATCGCCCGGCCCGGCCGCGATCGGGGTGGCGCTATCTTGGGGGCTCGTGGCATCCTCGCGCTTGCGCAAGTAGAGCTTGATCGGCACTTCGCCAAACGGCAGCTCATCTCGAAACACGCCCAGTAGGTATCGCCGATAGGTGTTATCGAAAGCTGCCGGATAGTTGCAGAACAGCACGACCGTGGGGGGCTGCACGCCCACCTGCGTGCCGTAGTAAATCTTGGGCTGGCGCCGGCCACTCGAAGGTGGCGGGTTGCGCGCCAGGGCGCCCTGCAACACCCGGTTCACTTCGCCCGTATTGGCCCGATACAGCGATTGCTTGAACAGGTGCTGCGCGTGGTTCAGCAATGCCTTCACGTTGCGCCCTGTCTGACCGGTTACAAACGCGATTGGCATGTAGTTCATCGAACGAAACGTGTCGCGCAGGTAGGTCGCCCATTTTTCGGTGGGCATCGTGTCGGCGCACAGGTCCCACTTGTTCACCACGAACACACACGGCTTGTATTCGTCGGCAATGTAATTGCTGAGTTGCCGGTCGACCTTGCTGATGCGCTGGCTGGGGTCGAAGAACAACAACACCACGTCGGCGCGGCGAATGCTGCGCTGGGCCCGGTGGGTGCTGTAAAAGTCGATGTCGGTGGAAATGCTTTTCGTGCGCCGCAAACCCGGCGTGTCGATGGCCACGAACGACTTGCCGTCGAGTTCGAATCGCACGTCGACGCTATCGCGCGTCGTACCGGGTACCTCGCTGGTGATCATCCGCTCGGCCTTGGCCAGCGTGTTGACAAAGGTGCTCTTGCCCGTGTTGCGGCGCCCGACAATTGCCAACTTCATCGCCGCTTCGGTCGGAGGAACATCGGAGTCGTTGTGCGGAGGAAGACGCTCCATCACGCGTTCCAGCAGTTCTTGTCGGCCGCGGTTGTGCAACACGCTGGTCCGCACCAGTTTTCCCCGACCCAGGCGATAGAATTCGTCGGCCTGTGGCGCCTGGGCGTCGTTGTCGGTCTTGTTGGCCACGCAAATCACCGGCACGTTCACATAGCGCAGACGCTGGGCCACTTCCTGGTCGAGCGGCGTGAGGCCGTCGGCCGTGTCGACCACGAACAAAATGACCGCCGCCGAGGTAATGGCAGCCTCGATTTGCTGCTCGATATGGGCCGTGAGGTTGTCTTCGTCCTCGATGCCCATCCCCCCGGTGTCGACCAACTCGAAATACCGGTCATTTACCTCCATCAGGAACGTCATGCGGTCGCGGGTGACTCCGGCTCTACCGTCGACGATTGCCAACCGCTTGCCCGACAGCCAATTGAACAGGCTGCTTTTGCCGACGTTTGGCCGACCGACGATGACTACCTGGGGAAGACCCATGACCAACAGGGGGCTAGCGAAGCGAGAGGCAACAAGACCAAGAAAAACGGACGCTAGAGTCCGCTAGGCGTAGCGCAGTTGATGGATACTTCCAGGCCGCTGCGCCGCAAACGCAAGCACTCACTATAGTTGCCGTACGCTGGGGTGGACAGCCGCGATGGGGAACTTCAGTCGCCATCTCAGCATGCCCCCCCAGGGGGTGTCAGGGTGCTCGTCTTCTACCCCGCGGTCGAGGTATGATCCTCGTCCGGCCGGCGCTCCGGTTCTCGTCTGCCCCAGCAGGCCATCAGCCCGGTGATGCATTGTTGTTCGTCAGGCCAGGTTCCGTTCTTGCGCTTCAAGGTATCGTTCGTGTCGCCCCAGCCCCCCGGCCGTCGAAAAATCGTATCGCGCCTGCAAGACCTCGAACGTGCAGGCGTGACCCATCTGCCCCGGTCGAAGCCATTGGCCCGCACGCGTTCCGCGCCCGATTCACCACCGGCCCGCACATCTCAGCGGACCGGCCAGGTGTCGTCTAGCACACCGTCAGCCGCCCAGACACCCACGCCACCCTCTGCATCCGCGTCAGGGGCAACACCGTCTTTGGCTGCTAGCACCTCCCCGCTCAATCTGTCGGCCCGCCAGAGCGCGCTGTCGGTCTTGGCCCGCGAAGTGCGAGATTGTGCGCGCTGCCCCGAGTTGGTGGGCAATCGCACGCAGACGGTGTTTGGCGTAGGCGACCCCCAAGCACGGTTGTGCTTTCTGGGCGAGGCACCGGGTGCAGACGAAGATCGGCGCGGCGAACCGTTTGTAGGTCGTGCGGGGCAATTGCTGGACAAGATCATGGAGGCGTGCCGGCTTGAACGCAGCGCGGTCTATATCCTCAACATCTGCAAGTGCCGCCCGCCAGAGAACCGCGCTCCCGAGGCCGAAGAGGCGGCCAACTGCCGCGGGTTTCTGGATCGCCAGCTAGAGATTATCCAACCCGAGTTCATCTGCTGTTTGGGGGCGGTGGCAGCGCAAAATCTTCTGAACACGACGACATCGATCGGCAAGCTGCGCGGTCGGCTTCACGACTATCGCGGGGTTCAGGTGCTATGCACCTATCACCCGGCCTATCTGCTGCGCAATCCGCCGATGAAACGTGAATGCTGGGAAGACATGAAGCTGCTGATGCGCGCCATGGGGCAGCCGGTCGAGTAGCAGGCGCAGGTTGCCAGATTGTTCCACACTTCCTGCACCCGAAAATGATGGGCCGGAAAATGATGCACCACGCGTTCAAACGCCACGAAAACCGGTCGGTTGTCCACTACCTAGGCGTGCAGGACGGTGTAATTCCTGCTTGACAGAGGCCTGCGCCAGCGCGCACAACAACGGGGCCTCGCGCGAGGGCCAAAATAGCCAAACGGCGTCCGCCATCGATTGGCTCTCGGCGCTGCATGGGTTCCCCTGTTTTTTCGTGAAGGTGCGACATGCCACGCCAAACGCGCCGGACGTTTCTTGCCCAGTCGGCCCAGATGACCGCGGGGTTGGCCGTCAGCGCCGCCGCGCTGGCGCAACCGCGCCCGGCACGCGCGGTGGCTGCGAACGAAAAGCTCACGCTGGGCATCATCGGCGTGCGCGGACGCGGCAGCGCGCTGGGTCCGGCCTTTGCCCGACGCCCCGATTGCCAAGTGGCCTATCTGGCCGAGGTCGACGAGCAATGGTGGGGCCCGCGCGGCAAGGACATTGAAAGTGCCCAGGGGCGCGCCCCACAGTGCGTGGCCGACCTGCGGCGCGTGTTCGACGACAAATCGATCGACGCCGTGGTGGTGGCCACGCCCGACCATTGGCACGCCTTGGCCACGGTTTGGGCCTGCCAGGCGGGCAAGGATGTTTATGTGGAGAAGCCCGCCAGCCACACTCCCTGGGAAGGGCGCAAGATGGTCGAGGCGGCGCGGAAGTACGAGCGGATTGTGCAACTGGGTACACAGAATCGCAGCGCGCCTTACAACATGGCGGCCAAGGCCTATCTCGATTCCGGCAAGCTGGGGCGCATTCACCTCGTCAAAGTGTTCAACCAGAAAAGCTGGCCGAACACCGCCGCCGTGCCCGACGCGCCGGTCCCCGCCGGCTTGCACTGGGATCTGTGGAGTGGTCCGGCGCCGTCCGACGTATACAACAGCAACTATCAGAATGCCTGGAACCATTTCTGGCGCTACTCGGGCGGCGACATCATCAACGACGGCGTACACCAACTGGACCTGGCCCGCTGGATGATTGGCCGCGATTATCCCCACAGCGTGTATTGCACTGGCGGGCGGTGGGCCGAGGAAGGCGTGTTGGAAACACCCGACACGCAGACCGCCGTTTATGAATACGACCAGCTCACCATGCTGTTCGAGCTCAGCCTGTACACGCCGTATATGATTAAAAGCGACATGGAGCTGCGCAACAGCAGCGACATGTTCCCCTATTGGCCACAGAACGCCGAGCGCATCGAAATCTATGGCAGCGAGGGGTTGATGTACCTGGGCCGGCACGGCTGCGGTTGGCAGGTGTTTGGCCGTCCGCACCAGCGACAACCGGTGCTGGTCGCGCAGGAAAAGGGCCCCTTTCCCGACCCCGAACATCAGCAGAACTTTGTCGAATGCGTGAAGAGCCGACAGACGCCCAACGCCGATATCGAGCAAGGGCACCGCAGCACGCTGCTGTGCCAATGGGCGAATATCAGCTTGCGCGTGGGGGGCGAAAAGCTGGTGATCGATCCGGCCACCGAACGCATTGTGGGGAACGACCGGGCCAACGCTTTGTTGCGGCGTGAGTATCGCGAGCCATTTGTCATTCGCGACGTAGTATAGGCGCGGTAGCTGGCCGACCGCGCGTTCGCTAAGCTGGACTGCGAAGCGCGCGACTGGCCCCGGTGGACCAGCCCGGGGCGCCGTTCCTGTACTTCCAGGTGCTTGGCATGAGCGAAACAGCAACCGGTGGCGCGCGCTTCGGTGCCGGTTTGTCGACATCGTCTCACACGGCCACCGCGATTGCCGAGGCAGCCAGCGCCGCGGCCCTCGGCCTGGCAGGGGCCGAGCCCCATCTGGCGGTGCTGTTTGTTTCGGGCGATCACCGTCAGGCCTTCGACACGCTGGGAGCCCAGGTGCGCGCCGCCACGGGTGCCAGGGTGCTGATCGGGTGTACCGGCGAATCGATCGTGAGTGGCGCGCGCGAGGTAGAGCAGGAGCCTGCCCTGAGTTTGTGGCTCGCACACCTGCCAGGCGCGCTGGTGATTCCCTGGCGGTTGGAGTTAGTACCAACACCCGAGGGGCCCACGCTGGTCGGTTGGCCCGATGACCTGCCCCCGCGCTGGCCCGACGAAGCGGCGCTCGTGGCGTTGGCCGAGCCGTTTAGTTTTCCGGCCGACCTGTTGCTCGAGCGGTTGAATGAAGACCGTCCGGGCACGGCCGTGTTTGGCGGCATGGCCAGCGGCGGACACGAACCCGGTAGCAACTGGGTGTGGTTGGGCGACGACTGTTTTACGGCCGGAGCGGTGGGGGTGTGGCTGGCCGGTGCGGTGCGCGTGCGTGGTGTGGTGTCGCAGGGCTGCCAGCCCATCGGCCGGCATTTTGTCGTGACCAAGGCCGAGCGAAACGTGATCCACGAGTTGAGCGGTCGCCCCCCTCTGGCACAGTTCCAGGCCTTGATCCCCGAACTCTCGGAGCGCGAGCGGCGCCTGGTGCAGCAAGGGCTGCATGTGGGTCGCGTGACCAACGAGTATCAAGGCGAGTTTCGCCGGGGCGATTTCCTGGTGCGCAACGTGATCGGCGCCGACCCCCAGTCGGGCGCCATCGCGATTGGCGATTACGTGCGGGTGGGCCAAACAGTGCAGTTCCACCTGCGCGACGCGGAAACGGCCGACGAAGATCTGCGCGGCATGCTCGCCGCCACGCAGCCGCGAACAACCCACGCAGGCGGCGCGCTCATGTTTACCTGCAACGGCCGTGGCACACGGTTGTTCGGCACGCCCGACCACGACGCACTGGCCGTGGCCCAAGCCTGGGGAGGTTTGCCGTTGGCGGGTTTTTTCGCGCAGGGTGAACTGGGCCCCATCGGCGGCAAGAATTTTGTGCATGGCTTCACTGCTAGCATTGCGCTGTTTGAAGGCGAATAGCCCGCGCCTGGGACTGGCCAGATGCCGCCGCTCGTGTGCTGGCGATTGCCGCGCGGAGAGCCAAACCCGATACTGTGTTAGCCACGAACACGCGCTAGCCACGAACACGCGTTAGCTGCGAACACGCGTTAGCTGCGAACGAGCGCTGGGGGGCGCATGGGCGCCGAGCCCGCTGCAGTGCTTGGTGCGCGCCGAGCGAATGGGGAAATCGTCCGGGAACAAGGAAGGCAGGAGCAGGCGATGACTGAAAACTGGGGTTGGCCCGACCGAGACCAGTTGGCCTTGGTCACAGAGGCCACGCTCGAGCCCCCGTTGAGCTTGGCGCTCGAGGTGCAGGTGCGCGACGCCGAGGTGGTGGCCGCGCTGCTGGCCGCCGGAGAAGGGCGCGCGCGAGAGGACTATGCGCTGGCGGCGCTACGGATTGGCGTGCTGGCCTTGGGCCAGGCGCGCGGACAGGTCGACGCCGAGGTGGTTCGTCGCGAGACCGATCGCATGCTTTCCGGTCTCGATCACGCCCTGTCGCAGCACTCCACGCAAATCAACCAGCGATTGAGCACCGCGCTGGCCGACTATTTCGACCCAGAGAGCGGGCGACTGCACGAGCGCTTGCAGCGCTT
>CAYSXM010000093.1:0-9986 GCA_964434905.1 uncultured Pirellulales bacterium
AGAGGCACGGGCCCTTGGGGGTTGGCGTGTCCGTCGGGGCCCACGCGAAAGCAGGGCAGCCGCGCGGAGGCCGCGGCCGCGCGGTCGTAAGGACAGACATAAACTTGCTGGGGCTTCGCACCTGTCTCGTGGCAGAATGTGGCCAGCCAGGCGGGCCATACCGGGCGATCTAGCGTCAGATCGCACTGGTTGAACACCACCAGAATCGGCTTGTCGGCCGCCACGGCCTGGCGAAAGAAACGTTTGACCGCCGCGTCGTTGTACTTCTGTTGTGTCAGCACCGCCACGAGCACATCGGCTGCTTGCCGCACATGGTCAGCGCGCTGCCAATTGACCGGCGCGTCGGAATCGACGTCGGGCGTGTCGAGCACGATCAACCGCGGGGGCAATGTCGGCGTGGCGCGCCAGAACAGCCGATGCTCGTCGCTGGCCTCGAGCGCGTCGTCGGCCCCCTGCCAGGGCCGCAATACAAAGCCGGGAAACAACGGCGCCAGCGTCGAAGGTTCGAACCCGGCCGCCATGGGCACCAGGCACACCGGGTGCTTCGTGCCCGATGCCAAGGGGCTGACGCCCGACGCGGTTTCGCCCACCAGGTGGTTGAACACGGCCGATTTGCCAATGTTGGTCCCGCCGACCACCGCCGCGACCAACACCGGGGCGCCGGTAAGCTGCGGCACCAGCTTGCGTGTCAACAGGTCGAACCATTCCTCGCCGCCGGCCGGCGCCGCGCCGAGCGCTTCGGCTGCCGGGCAAAGCCGCGCGAAAGCACCCGCCAGGCGGGCTACTTCTTCTCTCCAGCGTGCCAACTCGGTCGTCATCACGGCATTTGCCTAGGGAAACTGCGGGAGAAACAGCCACAGCGAAAAAAGTGCCCCGGCCAACCCAGGGCGGGTTCATTCTAGCCCGAACCCGAACCCAGGGGGGCCGTGCCCCGGTTGGCTGGCTGGCGCCCCCGCAGGGGCTGAGCGGCCCGCTCGTAGCGCGTTGACCTGCTGCCCGCGTGCATCGTACATTCAGCCGGTTCGATGGGCGTGGCTGCCCGGCGGTTGCTTCGACGGGCTGCTAGTTTTCCGCAGCAGAAGGCTCATGAACAATTCGGGCTCAGCTATCTACCTCGCCGCGGCGCGGGCCGATCACGGTTTTCCCGACAGTCCCCGCCCGTGCGATTGCTCACAGCCAGGTTCCTGATTCATTTGGGCTCACAGACTACTGGGCGTCGACGTTTCCCATGAAGCACGAACGCTACATTCTGGTCGATAGCTATAGCGGCGTGCCGGCCGAGCCAGAGATTTATTTCGATCGACACGAAGTGTTGAACGACGCGCTGGGTATCTTGCTAGAGTGCCAGCGCACGAAACGGGCGGTCGATGTGCGCGTGTACGAGTTCGTCGACGACGACGAAGGCCCCTGCGTGCTGATTTGGGAAAATGGCCGCGAGGTGGTGTTCCCCGATCAAGATACGCTGTAAGTGGCGTAGTGGCGAAGGCGTAGGGCTGTTCCGGTCGAAGCACGCTGGGCGAAGATTTCCGCGCGAGCGGCCGGGCTGTCGAACGGCCTGCCCGTCTGTTAGGCTGTGGGGTTTCCCTGTCCCGCCGCTACCTGTCTGGGGGCGGAATTCCTCGGCTGGCGCACCGTTCCATGGCGCATCTCCAGCACATCGAACTGCGCGGGGTCGCGGTCCACAATCTGCAGCGGATTGATCTCGATTTGCCACGCGGCCAGTTGGTGGTCATCTGCGGAGTGTCGGGCAGCGGTAAGAGCAGCTTGGCCTTCGACACGCTGTACGCCGAAGGACAGCGGCGCTATATCGAAAGCTTGTCGCCTTACACAAGACAGTTTCTAGAGCGTTTGGAAAAACCCGCCGCCGAACGCATCGAGGGCATTCCCCCGGCTATTGCCGTGGCCCAAGGGGGCGCCAACCGATCGAGCCGCGCCACGGTTGGCACGTTTACGGAAATCACCGATTACCTGCGGCTGTTGTTCGCCAAGATCGGCCAGATTGTCTGCCCGGGCTGCCGTCAGGAAGTGCGCCGCGACTGGCCCCAAGATGTGGCCCAAGCGCTGGCCAGCTTGCCAGAAGGCGCGCGGATCATGATCGCGTTCGACGCGTCGGCCTCGCCAGGTGCCGAGGTAGCGGCCTGGCGCGAGGAAGGGTTTGTGCGCGCCGTGGTGGGCGAACGGGTAATCAACCTGGCCGACGAACCGTGGCCAGACGCTACCGCGCAGCACGTCTGGGTGGTCGTCGATCGAGTGACCGCGGGTGCTACCAACCTGCCGCGACTGCGCGAATCGGTCGAACAGGCCATGGCCCGCGGCGCGGGGCGGTGCCAGGTGCTGGTGCCAGAGGCTGCCGCGACGGCCGCCGCTTGGAACGGCCAACCGCACACGCTAGCGGGCGAGCCCTGGCGGCGCCGGGCGTTCAGTAATCAACTGCGGTGCGAGGATTGCAGCCGGGATTTTGCCTTGCCCGAGCCCCATCTCTTCAGCTTCAACAGTCCCCTGGGCGCCTGTCCGGCCTGCGAGGGCTTTGGCAATACCATGGATGTGGATCTCGATCGCGTGGTGCCCGACCGGCACAAAAGCTTGCGCGAAGGAGCGATTGCCCCCTGGAACACGCCTGCCTATGCGCACGAGTTGGAAGAGTTGGTGGCCTTGGCGTCCGATGTGGGGTTGCCGCTCGACATTCCCTTCGCGGAGTTATCTGAGTAACACCTGCGACTGATTCGCGAGGGCGTACCCGAGCGGAAGTTCGGTGGCCTGAACGGGTTTTTTGCCTGGCTTGAACGCCGCAAATACAAGATGCACATTCGGGTGTTCCTCAGTCGCTGGCGCAGTTATCGTCCGTGCCTGGCTTGCGGTGGCACGCGGCTGCGGCCCGAGGCGCTCGCCGCGCACGTGGGTGGGCAGCACATTGCGTATTGGCACGCGCTGAAAATCGTCGACCTGGCAGCCGCGATCGAGCAATGGAACTTGCTGGCTTGGCAGCAGAAAATTGCGACGACCATCTTGGACCAAATCCGCGCTCGGCTGGCGTTTCTCAACGCGGTGGGGTTGGGTTATCTGTCGTTGGAGAGAACGCTCCGCACACTCAGCAGCGGCGAGGTGCAGCGCGTGGCGCTGACCACGGCCTTGGGCTCGAGCTTGGTACACATGCTGTACGTGCTCGACGAACCCTCGGTGGGCCTGCATCCGCGCGATACCGAGCGGTTGCTAGAGTGCTTGCACCGGCTGCGCGATCGGGGCAATACGGTGGTGGTGGTCGAGCACGAGGAAGCAGTGATCCGCGCTGCCGATCAAGTGGTCGAGATCGGGCCAGGGGCCGGCCAGCGCGGTGGCCAGGTAGTTTTTCAGGGCCCCCCCCACGCGATGTCCGACGAACCCCGCAGCCTCACCGGCGACTATCTGGCGGGCCGTCGGCTGATTCGCCAGCCCGCCCAGCGCCGCCAACCCAACCACGGCTGGATCCGCCTGGCAGGCGCGCGAGGAAACAACCTAAAAGACCTGACCGTGGAATTCCCGCTCGGATTGCTGTGCGTGGTGACGGGGGTCAGCGGGGCGGGCAAGAGCACGCTGGTGGAAGACACGCTGTACCGGGCGCTATGCAAACGGCTGCGCAAGGACGCCGACGAGCCGCTGGCCTATCAAGATGTGTTCGGCGACGGACAGATCGACGATGTGCTGCTGGTGGATCAGAGCCCCATCGGTCGTTCGCCACGGTCGAACCCCGTGACCTATTTGAAAGCCTTCGACGAAATCCGAGCGGTGTTCGCCGAAACGCTCGAAGCGCGCACGCGGAACTATTCGGCCAGCCATTTCAGCTTCAACGCCGGGCCCGGCCGGTGCGACGTGTGCGAAGGCGACGGCTTTATTCAGACCGACATGCAGTTTCTGGCCGACGTTTTCATGCGCTGCGGCCAGTGCCAGGGGCGACGTTATCGGCGCGAAATTCTCGACGTGGCCTACCGCGGACGCAACATCGCCGAAGTGCTCGATCTCACGGCTCGCGAGGCATTCAGTTTCTTTCGCGGCCACGCCAAAGTGCAAGCCCGGCTGAAACGCCTGATCGACGTGGGGCTGGACTACTTGCGGCTAGGCCAGCCGGCCAACACCTTGTCGGGCGGCGAGGCACAACGCTTGAAACTGGCTGCCTACATTTCCACCGCGCGCCGCGGACGCTGCCTGTTCGTGCTCGATGAACCGACCACGGGCTTGCACTTTGCCGACGTCGTGCAGTTGCTCGACTGTTTCGAGGCATTGCTGGCCGTGGGACATTCGTTGATCGTCATTGAACACAACCTGCACCTGCTGAAATGCGCCGACTACGTCATCGACTTGGGACCCGGCGCGGCCGACGAGGGGGGCCGGATCGTGGCGCAAGGCACGCCGGAAATGGTGTCGCGGCAGAAATCATCGGTAACCGGCCGCTACCTGGCCCAGGTGCTCGATGCCGAACGCCGTGAACAATCGGCCTAGCGCCCGCCACGCCACAATCGCCCCAAAAAACCACAACACGGAGTTTTCCACCACGGTGACTACTGGCACCGGCGAAAATCGCCTGACAATGTTTCACGGCGAAGCGACCGCCGCGTTGGCGCGGCTTTTTGCCCGGCTCGACGGCCAAGGCGCGGCCACCGCGCCCACTGGGACCTTGCGCGGCCCCGTCTGCGCACTAGCGCACACGCTGGTGGCACATTATCCCTGGCAAACACCACCACCAGATTTCGACGCCTGGGCCATGGCCGTGGTGCCCGACCCCTGCTTCTGGTCGCCGGGACAGCCCTACCTATACGAGGCACAATTCGAGCTGTCAGGCACATCGGGACAGCAGGTTTTCATACGCCCCGCCTGGGGGTTGCGCACGTTGGGGGTGGTGGGTCGCCGGTTGCGCTGGGATGGCAAACCGTGGGTGCCCCGCGTGGTGCGCTACGATCGGACAACAGCAGCCGAGTGGGCCGAGTGGCGCGCACTGGGAGCCGTGGCCTGCGTGCGCTCGCCCGACGATGCCCTGTGCGACGACGCCAGCCGACAGGGAGTCGCTTTGTGGGCCGAGTTACCGGAGAATGCCCCAGACCCCCTGGCGCTCGTACGTCGTTGGTCTTGTTGGGCGGCAGTGGCTGCGGTGGTCTTGCCGAGTACCGCGCCGAACTCCCGGCAACTATTACACGACCCCTGGCCCGGGGCCCGCTGGAAGCACGCTGCGCCAAACCTGTTGTGGGTCGCGCCGGTCGCGGCTAGTGCAGAGGCCCGCGGTAACACGACGCCGGGGGCAGACATCGTGTGGTGCGAAGCCGATCACCCTGAACAACTCGTGGCGTGGGCCACGCGACAAAACGATCGACGTCCGCTGGTGGCGGCGCTGGCCCCACGCGCGCATGCCACGTTGACCTCCGCCCGCGCCGCCTGCGATTCGTTGCAATCGGCTTTGGCAAACCGAGGCGTGACCTGGGCGGGCTACGCGGTGTAGCGCGGTAGGAACCGATCGTCCGCGATGATCCAAGAACCCAGAACAAGTTCTCACCACCAAGGACATGTTGCATGAACACCACGGTGCAAAACTCTCGCTGCGGGGCGGCAATCGCTCGACTGGCTGGATGCTGGTCGCTGTGTCTGGCTGGGTTGCTGTGCCTGGTCGGACCGCAGGTAGGATGCCAGCCGGCCACACCCGCGGCACCTGGCGGCGCGACCATGCCGTCCACCGCGTCGACCGGAACCCCAACCGGCGGCGCGGCGCCAGATGCAGAGAAACCGCGCCCGGCAGCCGGTCCGGTGGGCGATGATCCGGCCGCCAGCCTCGACCAATTGGCGCGACAAATTAGTGAAGCCTTTGCGAAGTTCGATCGTGTTTACAAACTGATCTATCCGGTAGGTTGGGTGCGGCAGCGGCTGCAAACCCAAGAGGTGCGGGCGCAGCTTGTGCCCGGCGCGCCGGCCGCCGCCACGGGTGCCACGGTTACCGTGCGCTATCTGGACAATTACAGCGTGATCCGTTTAACCGAGGCCGAGGCGGCGACTGCCGAGCCGCTGTATCCGCGCACGCCCAAGGGAAGCGAACAGGCGATGTTGAATAACCTGTTGAACGCGGAACTGCAGCCCACGGAGATGACGATTCACTATGCAATTCGCGATGGCCAGTGGGTGCGCGACTCTTGGGAAGGCCTGGCCCAGCGGACCCAGGGAAACGACTTCGCGGACCAGATAGGCGTTCCCTAATTTCATGACGAACCACCCGCCTACCGCCGATCTGTCCGGGGCGCGCTATGCGCGCCAAACGCTGTTCGCTCCGCTGGGTGTCGAGGGACAGGCCCGGCTGCGCGCCGGCCGGGCGTTGATTTGTGGTTGCGGAGCGCTGGGCACCGTCGCGGCAGAGACCTTGGTGCGCGCCGGGGTGGGCTTCGTCCGGATTGTCGATCGCGACTTTGTCGAACTATCGAACTTGCAGCGGCAAGTATTGTTCGACGAGCAGGACGCCGCACAGGGCTTACCCAAAGCGGTGGCGGCCGCCGCCAAGCTGCGCGCCATCAATTCCCAAGTGGAAATCGATCCGCAGGTCGCCGACCTGTCGAGCGCCAATGTCGCCGCACTAGCAGCAGGCATGGATGTTATCGTCGATGGCACCGACAACTTTGAAACCCGGTTCCTGCTCAACGATGCCGCGCTGGCCTGGGGTCTGCCCTGGATCTACGCGGGCTGCGTGGGGGCCGAGGGGCGGATGCTGGTCGTGTTGCCGGGTGAAACACCCTGCCTGCGCTGCCTGATGAGCGACGAACCACCGGCCGGCGCCTTGCCGACCTGCGATACGGCGGGGGTGTTGGGCCCTGCGGTCACGGTTACGGCCTCGCTGGCGGCGCTCGAGGCAATGAAGATTTTGGCTGGGCGGCGCGCGGCGGTGAACCGCCAAATGGTGGTCATCGACCTGTGGGAGAATCAACTGCGCCAGTTCAACGTGGCCAATCTGCGCGAAGCGGTCGATTGTCCCGCGTGTCGACATCGCGAATTTCCCTGGCTGCGGGGCGAGCGCGGCAGCCAGGCCGCGGTGTTGTGTGGACGCAACGCAGTGCAGCTAGCCCCCAGCGGCCCGGGGGCTGTCTCGCTCGAAGCCATCGCCGCCGGGTGGGCTGGCCTGGGCCGACTCACGCGCAACCCCTATCTGGTGCGACTGCATCTCGACGACCTGGTGCTAACCGTGTTCGCCGACGGCCGCCTGATCGTGGGCGGGGTGACCGACGTGGCTCAAGCCCGCTCGCTCGCCGCGCGGTACCTGGGGGGATAGGTTCTACCGAGGCATTTTAGCCCCAAAGAGTTTTCACCCTGGTGGGCCACGGCAGTTTTCGCGCTGGCCACATTTCACTTGCCGAGCACTTCCCATGCCCAACCACCTGGCCGGCCAAACTAGCCCCTACCTATTGCAGCACGTCAACAATCCGGTCGATTGGTATCCCTGGGGGGAAGCGGCGCACCAGCGTGCCCGAACCCTCGAGCGGCCGATTTTTCTTTCGATCGGCTATTCGGCCTGCCACTGGTGCCACGTGATGGAGCACGAAAGTTTTGAGAACCCTGCGATTGCCGCGCTGCTCAACGAACATTTCGTCAGCATCAAGGTCGACCGTGAAGAGCGACCCGACCTCGACCAGATTTACATGCAAGCGGTGCAAGCCCTGACCGGGCGCGGCGGCTGGCCGATGTCGGTTTTTCTCACGCCGGACCACCACCCGTTTTTCGGCGGCACCTACTGGCCACCCACCGCCCGCCAAGGGATGCCGGGTTTCGACCAGGTGCTGGCCGCGGTGCTCGACGCCTGGCAAGCGCGCCGAGCGCAGGTGGTGCAGCAATCGCAAGTGCTCAGCGAGCAATTGCGCCGCGAGGGCGACCTGACCGGCGCCGCCAGCGCCCCCACCGCCGAGGCCTTGCGCGCCGCGGCCGCGAACCTCGAGCGCGTGTTCGACCATGTGCAAGGCGGGTTCGGCACGGCGCCCAAATTCCCGCACCCCATCGATCTGCGGCTGCTGCTGCGCTGCCACGCGCGAACTCCCCGCGACGGCCTGGCGCAGATGGTGACAAAAACCCTAGAGCACATGGCCGCCGGAGGCATCTACGATCACCTGGGCGGAGGCTTCCATCGCTACTCTGTCGACGAGCGCTGGCTGGTCCCCCACTTCGAGAAAATGCTGTATGACAATGCCTTGTTGGCCGGCGCGTATCTCGAAGCCTTCCAGTTCACTGGCCGCGCCGACTTCGCGCGCACCGCTGCCCAAACGCTCGACTTTGTGCTCCGCGACCTGACACACCCCCAGGGCGGTTTCTATAGCACGCTCGATGCCGACAGCGAAGGCGAAGAGGGACGCTTCTACGTGTGGCGGGCCGAGGAAACCGCTGCCGTGTTGGGGCCCGCCGCGGCGCGCGTGTTCAATTATGTCTACGACGTGAGCGAGGACGGCAACTTCGAAGGGCAGAATATTCTGAATCGGCCCAAAACGCCGGCTCAAAACGCGGCGATTCTCGGCCAAGAGCATGCGGCGCTCGAAACCCAATTGGCCGACGCCCGCGCCAAGCTGTTGGCGCTGCGCGCGCGCCGAGTGTGGCCCGCTCGCGACGAAAAGATTCTCGTGGCCTGGAACGCCCTGATGATCGACAGCCTGGCCATGGCCGGCCCCGTGTTGGGGGCGCCCCAGTATCTGGCAGCCGCACAGCGCGCGGCCGATTTTCTGTTGACCAACCTGCGCCGCGCGGACGGACGGCTACTGCACACCTGGCGCGACGGTGTCGCCCAGCTCGATGCCTATCTTGACGACCATGCCTATTTGGGTCAGGCCCTGGTCACGCTATATGAAAGCGACGGCAACCCGCGCTGGATCGACGAGGCCGCGGCGCTGGCCGAGGTGTTGCTGACCCAGTTTCACGATGCCGAACAGGGCGGATTCTATTTCACCGCGCACGATCACGAAGCGCTGATCGCGCGTCCCAAGGATGCCGTCGACAGCTCGGTACCCAGCGGCAACGGCATGGCCGCGCTGTTCCTGGCACGGTTGGGCAAACTGACCGGCCAGGCGCGCTATGCCGCGGCCGCGCAGGGAACCTTGGCCTTGTTCCATAGCCTGATCGACCGCGCGCCATCGGCGGCCGGCCAACTGCTGTTGGCGGTCGATTTCGTTCTGGGACCCGTGCCCGAACTGGTGCTCGTGGGTCCAGCCGCGGAAGTTGAGTCCGTGCTCGCCGCAGCCGCGCAAACCTTTCTGCCGCGACGCGTCGTGGCGCGCCAGGCCACCGACCACGCCGCGGCCGCCTCCCGGCAATTGGCCGACCTGTTGGCGGGCAAGGCAGCGCCAGGGGGTCAGCTAACACTATACGTCTGCGAAAACTTTACCTGCCAAGCGCCCGTCATCGGCCACGAGTCGGTGCTCGCGGCGATCCAACAACTGGCGCATCGCGATTAGGTGCCACTGGGCTTTGCCAGCGCTCCGGCTGCTTGCCCAGCCAATTCGGGTCGCACTATCTTATTCACTCATGCGGTGCGCGTTTCACCGACAGCCGTGGGGCCTGACTTGCAAAACTGTCAGAGTTGCCCCACAAGCATGTTCGCATAGGGCACGAATCCGGCCTTTTGCAATGTGTGGCGAGAGGGGATGTTTGTCGGGCTGCAGCGCGCGCCGGGAATGGCGCCCAGCGCGTACGCAGCCCGCTTCAACTCCTGAATGATATACGAGCCGAAACCACGCCGGCGGACCGACTCCTTCACTTCCATCGCCAAGTCCACATAGGGAAGGTTGTAATGATGTAAGATGCTCCCCTGCCCCACGGGCTCGCCGTCCAACTCGAGCACGTACTCGGTCGCCCCGCGTCGCTCTTCCAGCAGTGCCCGCGTCTCTGGCTCGGGCGTTACGCAACACAGCACCGCGCCGCCCGACAACAGCGACGTAGCATGCGCGTCGTGGAACACAATCGTTTCTGTGAAGATCTCCCTCGCAAAGGTGTGCAGCATGACCGTTGCC
>CAYSXM010000094.1:0-9972 GCA_964434905.1 uncultured Pirellulales bacterium
TGGTGGCGGTCGCAAATCTGCCGCACGCGGGGCCAGTAGTCGTCGGGCGGCACGATCACGCCCCCGGCACCCTGGACAGGTTCACCCACGAACGCGGCCACGTTGTCGGCACCTGTCTCGAGAATGGCGGCTTCCAACAGATCGGCCGCCTGCTGTCCGGGTGTTCGCCGATCGTCGGCGCGATCGCTGGCTCGGAAACGATAGGGATACGGCCCAGGAATAAATTGAAAGCCTGGCGGCCGCGGTTCGAACATGGGCCAATAGTTCGACATGCCAGTGGCGGCCATGGCACCCATGGTGGTGCCGTGATAGGCCCACTCGCGGCTGATGATCTGTACCTTTTGCGGACGATCGCGCATTTTCCAGAAGAAGCGCGCCGTCTTGATCGCGGCTTCAATCGCCTCGCCACCACCACAGGTGAAATAGAACCGCTGGATGCCCGGATACATAAGCCCGGCCAGTCGCTCGCCCAGATCGATGGCTGGCCGGTTGGTGCTGCCGGTATAGGCCGAGGCATAGGCCAGTTGGGTCATCTGCCCGGCGGCCGCGGCGGCCAATTCGCCTCGACCGTGGCCCAGCACCACATTCCACAGCCCGGCCAGGCCGTCCAAAAACTCTCGGCCCGATTGATCCACGAGCACCGCGCCCCGCCCATGCACCCAGACATGCGCGGTCTGTTGCACGGCGCTGTTGTGTAGCGCGTGGATCAGATAGCGCTGGTCGCGCGCCAGATCGTCGTCGGATTCTGTAGGTAGCATGGCGCGCCCATTTCGCGTGGCACCACAAGGACCCCCCTGCGCCAACCGACCGCGCGCAGCTCCTAGCGAACGGGAACCGCACTGGTCCATCGGACAGAGGTCTACTGCGATTCCACCCAAGAGGATGAGAAGGCCTGGAACAACGGCCCGCCCCGGTAAACGGCCGAGCGACCTGGCCACGTTCAGGATAGACGTGGCCAGGTCACTACGGCAATGGGCGTTCGGCGTACCGAGGGGTCCAACCTGGCGCGCTGCGCAGACCGGAACGCCACGCTGAGCGTCTGGCAAGTCGCCGTGGCCGGCAGCGCTACCACGCCTCCGCAGGCCCAGTTTCAGCCGGTAGCTCGAGGCGCGCGGACCGATCGACAGGTCGATTCCACGTGCGTCGAGGTCGGCCCAGCGAGGCCCTGGGGGGGCGTCATTCGGAGCCGGACCATGGCGCTAGTTCGGAGGCGCGACATAGCCGGAGCCGATCGGGGGAGCCACGTGATAGGGTTCGGCGTAGCCACCGGTCGGGCAGGCCGTGTTGCAAGATTGGCCGCGGTGGAACCAATTGCAGCGGCAGCCAGCCGTTGCCGCCGTCAGCACCGTCACAGCCAGTAAGATCAACAACCTCTTCATGAGTCCAATCTCCGGAACGACCGGCCCACGCCTCAGGGAGTAGGGCGTGAGCCAAGCAACTCTACCCCACGCGCGATGATGTGCAAGTTCACCAGGTTGCTTTTCTGAAACACCAGCGCAGCAAACCTACAGACCATGCAATCGTTCGAGACTGGACGCGATGGGCTCGGCGCGCGCCAAGCAAACTGGGCCGGCGCGCGCTCGTGGCCGATCCAGCAGTAGGGCACCCAAGGAACGTGGCGCGCCTTGCCGCGGCAACGGTCCTGAACCCCGCGACGTTACCCGTTTCTTCCTGGAACCTGGCCGAGTGGCTGCCGTGCCGTTTCCCTCGCCCCCCATGCCAAAGACGCGCTACCCGATGGCGCAGAGTCGGTGGTTGCCAAGCGCGCGCCCCACGTGGCAGCGCGCTTTCAGCGCGCGGGGCGTGTGGGCCGCGCTGGTGCTGTGGCTGGGACTGGGCTCGGCACTAGAACTGGGACCAAGTCGGCCGACCGCAGTCTTCGCTTGGCCAGCGCCCCCCGTACAGTCGCTGCCGCACGCACAGGCCGCGCCGGCCAGCAGCCCACTGCTCGACGGCCACCAGAACGACGGCCAGGAAGTTGGGCCCCTGCTGCTGGGCTGGGCGTCCAGCGCCCCTGCCCCGGCGCGCGTGGCTAGCGAACCGGAGTTGCCCACGTCTCGTGCAGCACTTGACGAACCGCAGCAGCCGGCGGGCGCGGCCTGGCCGGGCGCGACCCCCGATGCGAGTACCTGGAACGCGCAGGCTTCGCCCGATGGGCCCGCGCCGATTGCCTGTGGTCAGGGCCCCACGATCTGGCTAGTCAGCACCCGCTGTGCGCGCTCCCCTCGCGACTTCGACGGCTGGCAGGCCTGGCGCTACGACGGGCAACACTGGCAACCGGTGGCCGTGACCAATGTCTGCGGCGCGCACGCCCCGGGCGCGGTTTGCTGGAGCTACATTCATGGCAACAACAACACTGCCGAAGACGCCGCGGAACATGGTCTGTGGGTTCTTGAACAACTGGTGCAGGCCAGCCCCCTCGGTGCCCCGGACAGTTTTGTCATTTGGTCTTGGCCCAGCGAGCGAGAGCCAGGCAAGGTGCGCGACAACGTGCAGATCAAGGCCGATGTGGCCGAGCAACAGGCGCCCTACCTAGTGCAATTTCTCGATCGGCTGGGGCCCCAGGTACGCGTGGGACTGGTGGGTCATAGCTACGGCGCGCGGTTGGCTACCGCCGCGCTCCACGTGGCGGCCGGTGGCAGCATTTCCTCGATTCCTCTGGGCTCTTGCGCGCCCACCAGGCTGGGGCCCGTACGGTTGGCCATGACCGGCGCCGCACTCGACTTCGACTGGCTCGTGCCCGGCCGCCGACACGGTCGCGCGCTCGCGGCGTCGGAAGAAATTCTGGTGGTGACCAACCCGGCCGACAGCGTGTTGCGGTTATATCCCAGACTGTTCGGAAGGGGCGGCCCTCCGGCCTTGGGCGCGGTGGGTTCCGCCGTGCCGCCCGAGCAGTTCGGCATGGCACACAAGTTGTTCCATTGGAACGTGGGGCACTTGGTCGGCGCGGGGCACCTGTCGCGGCGCTATTTGGGTACGCCCCCTGTGGCCGAGGGTATTGCCGGATTCCTCTGCGGCCGGCAACCGGCGCCGCCTGGCAGTGGCGCGCCGGCCAAACCGATCGGGCCCGAGTGGCATCTGTCGCAACAGCCGACCCGCATCGCACGCTAACCCAAGTTCCGCTGCTGCGCTGAAATCTGCACCTTTTTGGGCCTTCGATCGCACGCGAGTCGTGTGGTGGTGGGCGGGCAGGCGGCAAGCTGGCGTGTAGTGAAGACCTTGTGTCCTGCAATCCTTGTGTCTTGAAATCGTCGATTTCGGTGCGATGCTGCGAGCGCCTCGAGCGAAGGAGTGCTCGCATGTCTCTCTGGCGATGCGAACGACGCAAGAACGGCACGTCGCGTTCCGACATGGCGCTGATCGAATCGTGTCGCACGGCCCGCGGCTCGTGACAGCCGGCTCGTCGCCTACCGGGGCGAACTGAAACCGATCGAGCACACGGCTCAGCCCGCTCGGCGCCCACCTGGTCGGCAAGCAGCAGCCCTCGCGGCTGCGCTACTGCGCGGCTGCGGCGACCCAGTGTGGCCGCACTGGTTTCTTGCCTTCCCAAGCCAAGCTGCTGGGCCCACCGAATTACGACCAACGTGCGATCGAAGGCCCAATAAATTGCAAATTTCAGCGTAGCGGCGTAACTTGCCCTACCCCGGCGTCGGCAACCTCGCCTGCGAGCAGAGCGAACCAGCCGCCGAGTCGGAACCTGGAATCGCTGGTGCCCCGAGATGCGTCCGACGCGGCCGTGGCAGCGGTGGCGCTGCCCCGTGCTATTCTGGCCAGCGCAGATCGTGCGGCCGAACGCCTTTTTTGAACGAACCGAATCCGAAGGGCGTAGGCTCGTAGTGACCCACCAGGTCGACATTCGCGTGGGGCGCGATCGCCGCTTCCAGCCCTACGGCCCAGTAGCACGCATTGACCAGCAGCCTTCGCAACCCGGGCGAGACCAAGTCGGTTGCCGCGCCCATGGTGGTGGTAAACACACGGGCCGCCTGGCCGCGCTGGGTGGTGTATGTATGGGTCCAAGCGACGGGCATTAGCGGGTTGTTCTTGGGTCCCTCGGCCGCCGGGTCGCTGGCCTGCATGCCGGCCACCACCTGGCCCAGCACGAGCGGCAAGCAATCGCCCGGCAAAGGCAGCCGCACGGCATAGACATCGGTGGGCCCCCAGATATCGGCGTCGGCCAGCCCTCGCAAAATGGGGTGCCCGCTCTGGGCCGGCGCCAACAGTCCACGCGTGCTTTGGCGACCGTGTTCACCATGGTGGTTGATCCAGGTTTCGCCCAGCACCTGCCGTCCGAAACCGCCATCCCAGCTTTTGCTGGTCCAGGTATATTCGGCGAACGCGCTTTTTGCGTCGAGGTTGAAGGCGTGTGTCGCGGTGCGCAGGCCGATCACCGGCCGACCCGACTGCACGTAGTTCGCCAGGTGTTTCATCTGCTCGTCGGGCAAGTTGCGAAATCTCGTGGCAATCACCAGCAGATCGGCCTGTTCGAGTGCTTCGAGGCCGGGAATGTTGTCGTTGCGATTGGGGTCGATCTGCCCCGTGGCTGGATCAATCGCAAACAGTACGGTGCACTGAAACCCGTGATGCACGGCCAAGATGCGCCCCAACTGTGGCAGCGCTTCTTCCGAGCGATACTCTTCGTCGCCGGAAACCAGTACGACGTGCTTGCCGGCCCCGGGGCCGGCGACGCCGGCATAAGTAACCCACCAGGGGTCGTCGGCCGCCGCAGCGGCTGTCGATAGGCACGCGCCCCACCACAACACCAACCAGCTCCAGCGACAAACTTCGGTCATTGTTTCCTCGGAGGTTCGATGCGTATCGAGTGGTTTCCCCGGTTTCCAGGTGCTGGCGATAGTGTGCGGCAGCGCCACGCCACATGCAAGCCAGCACCCCCCGCGGCGAGCTTGTCGACCGGAAACGGTTCGCCATGCTTTCGTCTGGCGCGCGCGGCGGGTATCCTCGGGTTCCCAGAGGATTCCCCGTGGCGCCCCTGTTTAGGTAGGAATCCATCCCACTATCAAGCCCCTAGGCAATTCCACATGCCCGACCGCCTAGACCCCTTGGTGCGGCATGCACGTCGCGAGGCGTGGTTTACCGCCGCGGTGTGCGTGGCCGCCATGGCCTATACGGTGAGCTATTGCCGCTGGTTCGGTTTCAACCGTGCAGCGGCCGACGTGCATTGGGTGCTGGGCGTGCCCGACTGGGTGTTCTTCGGCATCGTACTGCCGTGGCTGGTGTGCCTGGCGATCACTGCGGGGTTTGCCTTTGGTGTGATGCACGACGACTCGATTTCCGCGGCGGGCGATCCCGACGACGACGTGCTCGACGACGAACTGCAAGGCACGCCCCGGGGAGGAGACAATGTCTCCTGAAGTGCCCGGCCCCTCGGCCGGTCTGGGAACCCTGGTGGCGCTGCTGGCCGTGATTGGGGTGTCGAGCTATCTGGGGCTCTTGGCGCAGCGTACCGTGCGGCAGGGAAACTTCCTGCAAGGCTATTTTTTGGGCAACCGCGGTCTGGGCGCCTGGGCGCTGGCGCTGACGGCCACCGTGCAAAGCGGCGGCACGTTCATGGGGTTCCCATCGTTTGTCTACAGCTATGGCTGGGTAGTCGCGCTGTGGATTGCCGCCTATATGGTGGTGCCGATCTCGAATTTCGGACTCATGGGTAAACGGCTGGCGCAACTTTCCCGCCGAACCCAGGCGATCACCGTGCCTGACTTGTTTCGCGAGCGGTTCGGCAGCCCAACCGTGGGGCTGATCGCGTCGCTGTTGGTGCTGTTTTTCATGGCGTTCATGATGATCGCTCAGTTCAAGGCCGGCGCCATCGTAATGAAGCTGGCTTGGCCCAATAGCGGCGCGCTGGCCCTGGCTGACGACACCACGGCCGGCGCACTGGATCGCGGCTATTACCTGGGGTTGACCATCTTTACCGTCACGGTGGTGGGCTACACGCTGGCCGGCGGTTTCCTGGCGTCGGTCTGGACCGATTTGTTTCAAAGCGTACTGATGTTCCTGGGCGTGGCCCTGTTGGCAGTGTTGGTCATTCCCGCCGCGGGTGGATTGTCGGCCGCCAATGTGGCCGCGGTCGAGCACACAGGCGACAGCTATTTGACCGGCCCTGGTTATTCGCCCGACGGGCGAGAGTTTGTCACCACCGAGTTGGCGATTTCGTTTTTCTTCGTGTGGATCGTCGGCGGGTTGGGTTCGCCGGCGGGCATTGTGCGAATCATGGCCTGTAAGAACACGGGGGTAATTCGTCGCTCGATGGTGCTGTTGAGCGGCTACAACCTGTTCATCTACCTGCCGTTGGTGGCCATCTGCGTGTGCGGGCGCGCACTGTTGCCCGACCTGGGTGAAAAGTCCGACGAGATCATTCCGCGATTGGCCCTGTTGACCACGGAAGGGCGCCTAGGTGGTTCGTTGATGTCGGGGTTGATCCTGGCCGCGCCGTTTGGCGCGGTGATGTCGACGGTCAGTACCTATCTTGTGATTCTGGCTTCCGGCCTGGTGCGCGATGTGTACCAGCGGCTGTGGAACCCCGACGCCACCTGGGTCGAACTGCGCCGCGTGACCCACCTGGCGATGATCGGCCTGGGGCTGGCCGGATTCTTGGCGAACATCTATCCCGTGCGGTTTCTGCAAGCGCTGGTGGTGTTTAGCAGCTCGGGCCAGGCAGCCGCGTTTGCCGTGCCCGCCCTGATGGCTTGCTATTGGCGGCGCGCCACCGCGCCCGGCATCGTGGCGGCAATGCTGGCCGGCAGTGGCACCATCTTGGGCTTGTTCGCGGCCGGCTGGGCGGCCACCGCCCAAGGCTACGACCCGCTGGTCGGCGCCGCCACCGCGGTTCGCCCCTGGTACTTGCTGGGTTTCGAGTCGGTGGTCTGGGGTGTCACGGCCTCGCTCATCGCGGGTGTGGTAGTGAGCCTGCTCACGCGGCCGCCCGACGCGGCGTTGGTCTCGCGGCTGTTCGACCTGCCCGACGCACATGGCCTCGAGGCCGGCGCGATCACGACGTCGCGCGCGGGAGTCATCTCATGACCAAGGCGCGGCACACATCATCCCTGCACGCGGCGTTGGCGACCGATGCCGGCCCGGTGCGAATCGGGCGCGCCCAGTGGTTGGCACTGACCGCGGCGCTGTTGGGGTGGATGTTCGACGGGCTGGAGATGGGGCTGTTTCCTCTGGTGGCGCGGCCCGCACTGGGCGATTTGTTGGGCGTGACCGACGACAGCCAGGTGGCACGCTGGTTCGGAGTGATTACGGCCGGGTTCTTGGTCGGCGCGGCCACGGGGGGCGTGCTGTTTGGCTGGCTTGGCGATCGGCTGGGGCGCGTGCGCGCGATGGCGCTGAGCATTCTGGTCTATGCGCTGTTCACCGGGCTGTGCGGCACCGCCAGCACCGCCATCCAGGTGGCCGGCTACCGGTTTCTGGCCGCGCTAGGCATGGGGGGCGAGTGGTCGCTCGGCGTGGCGCTGGTCATGGAACTGTGGCCCAACCGCTCGCGAGCCTGGTTGGCGGGGCTCATCGGCGCGGCGGCCAACGTGGGCTATCTCATCATCGCCCTGGTCGGGTTGGGCTTGGCGCACTCGATCGAGTCGCTGCGCCAAGGCGCACTCGACGCCGGCCTGGCTGTTCCCTGGGTCGACTGGCTGTTGGGCCACTCGGGCTGGCGGTTCCTCATGCTCATCGGCGCCACGCCAGCCGTGCTTACGTTTCTGGTGAGGCTGTTCGTCCCCGAATCGCAGCGATGGCAACACGAACAAGGTCAAGGTCATACCCAGGGTTGGGCGACGGCAGACCTGCTGGGCGTAGCAGTCGGCGTGCTCGGCCCGTTGTTGGTGATTTATTTGTGGGCCACCGACCACAGCGGTTGGCCGCTGCGCGTGGTGGGCACGTTGTTCGGACTGGGTTTGGCGGCGCTGGGCTACACCTATCCGGTGGTCCGCTACCTGGCACGCATCGCCGCCCCGCCAAGCGAGGTACGCTCCACCGTGCGGCGCTTGTTGCTAGGGGCAGCGCTGGGGGGCGTGGCGCTCTTGGGCACTTGGGGATCGATTCAATGGGCGCCCGCCTGGGCAGATAAACTGGCCGCCGCACAGTTGGGCCACGCCGTGCCCGAGGCCAAGGCCTATACACAAATTGCCAGCAGCTTGGGGGCCGTATTGGGTTGCGTGCTGGGCGCGATGGCGGGCGATTTGCTGGGGCGCCGCGTAACCTATTTGGGCTTGTGCCTGGGCTCGCTAGCCGCGTCGCTGGCGCTGTTCCAGGGCGGCGCCGCCTATGGTTCGGTGGCCTTCTGGGGCTCGGTGTTTCTGGCCGGAATGTTTACCGCCGCGTTTTACGGTTGGTTGCCGTTGTATCTGCCCGAGCTGTTTTCCACGCGGCTGCGCGCCACGGGACAAGGCTTCAGTTTCAATTTTGGAAGAATCCTGGCGGCGATCGGCGCTTTGCAAACCGCGAACCTGGTGGGCTATTTCGACGGCAGCTATCCTCGGGCGTGCGCGGTTACCAGCCTGGTCTATGTGGTGGGTTGCGCGATCATATGGCTCGCGCCCGAAACCCGCGGCCGGCCGCTGCCCGACTGAGCCTGGCGCCGGCCTGCCGAGTGGCTTGAACGTGCCGTGCAAGGCCGTGCACGTATCGCCTGCCGTATGAAGATGTCGGTGCTCGATTGGCCGGCCACGGCACTCGAGGATCGGCCAGGCGACCAGTTGGCGCTCGCTCGAGTGCCTGATTGCATGCGCTCGGCGTAACCGTCTGCTATAATTGGGGCATGAGTTCCCCCTCTGAATCACAGCAGGCGTTTCATCGAGGAACGTCCGCAATTTTGCAATTCTGACGCGCGACCAGGTGCGTCGGCTGGCCGAATTGCAGGCAGAACCGACGCTCGCGGATCGAGTCGCCGAATTGGCGGAGAAGGCGAACGACGATCGGGTGTCCGCGGCAGAGCAGACGGAATACGACGCCTATATGGAAGCCAACAACGTGTTGGCAGTGCTACAAGCGGAAGCCAGGTATCGGCTCAGTTCGCCGGTGAATTAGGCACGGATGCGTCGCTGCGTCGGACAGTTCGCGAGCGCGCCAGTGACCGCTGTGAGGATTGCGGTCGGCGACAGGATGAATCGCCGCTCATCCTCCTGCAAATGGAGCTTGTTTATCCGCGCAGATGAACGCACGGCAGTTAGCACAACTTGGCGTACCACGTGCAAGCCTGGGGCTGGCGCAGCAGGCATTACGGCAGGCGGCCGCGAGGGGGACCTTGACGGAACCGGCCCTGGTGCTGGCGGCCGTCGTGGCGCGGCCCGGCGACTTCACGGCCGACCCCAACTTTGGCGACTTGGCCAGCGCGCTGTTATCCGCACAGTCGAAACCGGTCGGCGCGCCCATGGCGGAACCCATCGCCTATCGCACTTGGGGGGCGGCAGGGATCGAGGCCGAGGCCCACGCGCAGATGCGGCAGGCCTGCCGGTTGCCGATGGCGGTCGGCGCGGCGCTGATGCCCGACGCGCATGTGGGCTATGGCTTGCCGATTGGCGGGGTGCTGGCGCTCGAGGGCGCGGTCTGCCCGTACGCGGTGGGGGTGGATATCGCCTGCCGTATGAAGATGTCGGTGCTCGATTGGCCGGCCACGGCGTTCGAGGATCGGCCAGGCGACCGGTTGGCGCGCGCGCTCGAACGCGGCACACGGTTTGGCATCGGTTCGCAACACCGGCCACGGCAAAGCCACGACGTAATGGATCAGGATTGGTCGATCTGCGACGTGACGCAAATGCACAAAGACAAGGCCTGGAGCCAGTTGGGCACGTCGGGGTCGGGCAATCATTTTGTCGAGTTCGGCTTGCTGACCTTGACGGAAGCGTGTGCCGAGCTGGGGCTGGCGCCGGGCGAGTACCTGGCGCTGCTCAGCCACAGTGGCAGCCGCGGCGCGGGGGCCAAAGTGTGCGCGCACTATAGCCAGGTGGCGTGTGCTCGGCT
>CAYSXM010000095.1:0-9930 GCA_964434905.1 uncultured Pirellulales bacterium
AACTTCCGAGGGGGCCGTGGAAGAAGGAGCGCTTGAAAACCATCTAACTACTCTCCGTGCCGAGCAAAGCCTGGCACTGCTCGAAGCTGCCTGCGCCAAGTTCGCCCTAGCAGTGCGATGCAAAAACCCAGGCCGGCCAGCGTGCTGGTGCCCGGTTCGGGAACCGCGGCGCCGGGCGGGGCACAAACATTTCCGAAATTCGCCGCCCACAGGGCATAGTCGCCTGCTCCCACGGATCCGTTTCCATCGAAGTCGGCTGCCAAGCCCGCCTCGTTCGTTCCGAATTGCGCGGCCCAGATGGCATAGTCGGCTGCTCCCACCGAGCAATCGCCGTTGGCATCTCCGATGAGGTCCGCCGGCGGGGCAACCAGGTTGGCAGCCACCATGTTCGCAGCGATGAAGTTGCCCAGCTCCCCGGCAGGCGGTTCGAGCAGTTCGGAATCGAGGAAGTCCGTGAGGGGCTGATGTTCCTCGTCATAAAGACCGGTGTAGGTGAAATACTCGTAACGCCGAATGATCGCTTCCATGTGGTTGCCGATTTCAGCTTCCACGCCCTTCATCTTGCCACCCTCGAGCAACTCCCATTCCGTTTCAATTTCCGCGGAGTCTTGGGGCACGATCCCCCCCGGTCCCGACATCAGTTCGTCGAGATCGACCGCGCGACCGATTTCCGTTTTGTAGACTTTCATCCAAATCGAGTCCGGACGCTGCACGATTACCTCGGCCGCTTCCGGTACCTGAACTTCCGCACGCAGCATGGGGGCGCCGCCAGGCATGGCGGGTGGGACATAGGTCCAGGACGGGTTCGGCACGTTCAATGGCACCGAGCCGATCCGCTCGTATTGACCCGTCGGTAGGCGATTCAACCAAAACGTTCGCGTGGCACTCGGCTGCACGTTGACCGCGAAACCAAAGTGTTCGCAATCGGCCAGGTTGACACAGAAATGTCCGTTCGTGCTTTGCGGATTGGGGTTTGGATTGATCGAGGTATGGATCACGTTCTGGGAGTCGAGGAAGTGATAGTCCTCGAATCGGATCCGCGTACCAAACGTGGTCCCGTCGGAGTACTCGCTCAATTGCTTCAAGTTGTAGTGCGACGGAAACGTGTTGTAGACGTCGGTCGAATGGATTCCTTCCAACTCGATTTCGAAGCCTTCCGATGGCTCCGTGGTGCCGTTGTAAACGTCGAAATTCGAGAGCGTGCCAAAGATGCCACTGGCCTGCGCCGACCAGGACTGCCCGAACAGCAGGGCGCACGCTAGCAACCCCGACTGTCCTCGGTGGAAGGCGATCCGCGTCGACCACGGGAACGTGCCCCGGGCCAGGATGGCAGGCAGATTCATGAACAACTCTCCTCATAGAACCCTGGGGAACGTCACGGCACCTTCGCGCCACAGCGGGGCGGCAGATTCGTTCCAGCAGGAGCGCTCTGCGCCGAACGGACTCCCACAAACTACGAAGCCCGTAAGCGCAAAACGATCGGGGAAGACGGCAAAATTGCGAAATCTTGTCAGGCTTTCCCCGACACCGCCCCCTAGAGTGACTGCTTAACCGTTCGTTGCATTCTCGAACGCGCTGCTCGAGTGACTGTCTAGCGGCCGTCGGCCCGTAGCCGACGGGCGCCGGAGGGCTGGCACGACGCCCGGCAAGCACCGATGCCCGGTGGGTGCGACTAGGGTTGGCGCGGTACCCCGTCGACGCCGGGGTCGCCGTGTTTGCGCCAAGTACGTGCCCCAGGGGCCTGGGGCGCCGGCTACGCTATAGTCCGCGGGTTTTGGGCGTCAGGGCGCCCGTTTCAATCGCAAAGCGAATCAGCTCGGGGCGGGTGCGCAAGCCGAGCTTCTCTCCGATCCGCGCGCGGTAAGTCTCCACAGATTTTACGCTCACGTCGAGCAATGCGGCGATCGCCTGATTTGTGTGCCCTTCCGCTAGGAAACCAAACACCTCGCGTTCGCGCTTGGTCAATCGCTCGAGCGGTTCGACAGGCTTGCCGGTGGCCGGGGCGGGGTAGTTCTCTAGCAACGTTCCCAACTGTTCCTGGTTCAGGTTGAGATCGACAAACGTCCGCCCGTTGGCCACCGCTCGGACCGCCATCGACAACTCGGTGTCGGCGGCCGACTTGACCAGATAGCCCCTCGCACCGGCCGCCAATGCGGCCCGCACCAGCGCGGCGTCGTTGTGCATGGTGAGCACGACCACGCGCGCCAGGGGCACATCGACGGCGAAGCGTTTCAACAGGGCAATGCCACTGATGTCCGGCAACGTGAGATCAAGCAACACGACCTGCGGCTGCAGCGCCTGGGCCAGTTCGAGGGCCTCGCTACCGGTCCCGGCTTCGCCCACCACTTCGATGCCCACATCGCGCCCCAACAGCAGTCTGAGCCCGGAACGAAACAGCGTGTGATCGTCGACCAGCAGCACGGGTATCTTGGACATCGCTACAGCTCCCGGGGGAGTGGAACCCAGAGTTCCACGCGCGTTCCACGGTCCTTGGTGGCCTCGACTCGTACCGTGCCGTGAAGCAAGGCTGCCCGCTCCGACATACCCAAAACCCCCAGGCCAGCGTAGTCGCCTGGGGCGGCGTTTGATACCCCTCGACCATTGTCGGCTATCTCCAACCACAAGGCGCTGGCGTCGGCGCGCATCCGCACTTCGATCTGGCTCGCCCGCGCATGCCGGAACGCGTTGGTGAGCCCTTCCTGAAACACTCGGTACACGGCCGTCTCGATGGCCTGGGGAAACCTCCGCTCGGGATCGATCCCCATGAGATTCAAACGGATGTCCGCACCAGTCGACGCTCGTAGTTCCTCCGTCGCCTGCTCGATGGTGCGGATCAGTCCCAAATGATCGAGCACTGCGGGTCGCAGACCCCGGGCCAAGCGGCGCACCTCATCCAACGTGGTGGTCAGTAGTCGCGCCAGGCTGTCGAGCCGAGATTGCACCACCACGGGTTCGGCGGTCGGGTCGATGGATTTCAAACCCAGCAGTACCGTGCTGAAGCCTTGACCGATCTCGTCGTGCAGGTCGCGCGCGATCCTGCCACGCTCTTCTTCTTGCACCGCCAGGAACTGCCCCAGCAAATCGGCACGGATACGCGCCAGGTGTTGCAGGGGACGTACGATCAACCACGCCAGGAGCGGCACCAAGACCAAGGTCAGAATCCCAGCGTCAAGCAGCCCCACCAGCCAATCTGGCGACGAACCCAGTGGCAACCAAGGCAGGATGAGCATCAAGCCAAATTCGACTAGAAACACAATCGCCAGAATCCAAAGATTCAGACGCCAGGGGGCGATTTCTGTCGCGGCAAAGCGACGCTTCATCACAGCTCGTTTCTTCAGTAGACCCACGCCACACCAGGCCGACCGCGTCCACCTCTCGCCCGGCTGGCATCAGGCTACCACGGTTTGCGGCGCCAACGAATTGGACCCGTGTTGCAAGTTACTTTGTCGCCCCGGATGATTCTGGAACTTCGTCGCATTGCCGGAAAACGTTTTAGCCCCACGTCCGTAACGTGGGGCCGAGCGCAGGTGCCACTGGGCTTTGCCAGTGCTCTGGGGCGTCTTAATGAATACGTGAGCCAGGGGCGATGGCGGTTTGACGCGGCAGTCGCGACACGTCCGGCTTCGCAGAGGATGGCTCATGAATCGTTCGAGGTCAGTACCAAGACTTCGTGCGCCGCACTTGGCGAGGTTTAAAAAACGCCACGCTGGCATTCTTCAACGGACGGTTAGACCGAGCGCCACGGTCTCCAGCGGCAGATGGCCAAGGCACCCATCGCCAGACCAAACAGCGCGGCCGTTCTCGGCTCGGGCACGTTGCTGCCCGCGGCATTTGCGGCGGGCGGGCACGTGTGGCCAAAATTGGCCGCCCACAGTGCATAGTCTCCCGCACCGACCGAACCGTTCTGGTCAAAGTCGGCAGATAGGCTCGGACCCGATTGACCAAACTGTGCGGCCCACAGAGCGTAGTCTGCCGCGCCGACACTGCAATCGCCGTTGGCATCGCCGACCAAGATCGTCGTCATCGGCAAGGTGTGCGTGTGCGACGGCATCTGACTGGCCGACAGTGTGACGAATTCCGTCCCTGTCCGTTGGCCCAACAACCAGTTGGTGCCGCCCGGCACCTGACCCGCCCCCACCACGACCCGGCCGCGCAGGTCGGGCAAGGCAAACGTAGTAATTCCGTCGCCGCCATAGGTGGTGCCGTACAGCGAAAACAGTGCGGTGTTCTGCGCGATCGACAGCACTTGCCCATCGGCCAGGGCCCAACCCCGCGGCGCGAAATTGCTGGCCATGATGGCGATTTCTCCCAAGAAGGGATCGAGTGCGTTTGCCCCCGACGACTCTCCAGCCAGTTGGTCGGCCGCGAAAGGTTGCGGTGGATAAATACCCTGCAAGGCGACCATATAGTTCAGTGCCAGCGAGGGTTGCTCGTTGAAGATCGGCTGGCCACCTCCGGTGCTGCCCGTCTTGTCGGTCGAGGGGGGCAGCGTATGCCGGTGCGCTGGCATTTGATTCAAGGTGATTGATTGTTTCTCGATTCCCAACGCCGAGCCCAGGACTTGAGTGCTCAGACCCGGACCCGTGCCGGCGTGCAGCGCCGCACGACCCCGCAGGTCGGGCAGAGCAAACGTCGTGCGACCATCGCCGCCATAATAGGTGCCCAATAGCGAAAACAGCGCTGTGTTCGGCGAGATCGACAACAACTGACCATCGGCCGAGGCACAACCCGCGGGAACCACGCCGCCGGCAAACAAATGGACCGACCCCAAAAAGGGCTCCACTGCCGAGCTGCCCGAGGGGGTGCCCGTGACGCTGGCAAACGACCGCGGGGGGTAGATTCCTTGCAGCGGGACCACATAGTTCATGGCCAGCGAGGGCTGCATGTTCTGCACCGGGGCGCCGCTGCCGGTGATGCCCGTCGCGCCGCCGCCTGGTAGCGTGTGGCTGTGCGCCGGCAGTTGACTTTCGGTTAGCGTCACCGTTTCGCTACCGGTCTTGCTCCCCAGAGTGCGATTGCTCAGGCCCGGCGCTTGGCCATCTCCCAGCGGCGTTCGTCCGCGCAGGTCGGGCAAGGCAAACGTGGTGGTCCCGTTGCCGCCATAGGTGGTTCCCAGCAATGAGAACAAGGCAGGGTTGTCGTTAATCGCCAGCATCTGCCCCTGGGCCAAGGCCCAACCCGGCGGAGCATAGCTGCTGCCAAGCATGATGATCTCGCCTAGCTCGCTGAACAAACCTGTGGTGCGCAGCAAATAGTTGAGCGCGATGGTGGGTTGCAAATTGCCGAACGACTGGCCGGCGCCGTTGGCCCCGGTGATGCTGCCGGCCCGCGCGGCGATTGGCGGCAGAACCACCGCGGCCAGCAGGGCCATTCCCGCGATTCGAGAGCGCATCGTGGCACCTTTCGCAACAGAAGGCTCAGGAAGAATTCAGGGTCATCGCTGGGATCAGCCTAACTTGCCGACCGTGTGCGTTCCACCAACCCAACCGCGGTGTGGCCCTATTTCATTATCCGGCCAGCCAGCGACAATAACCGCGGCAGATCACCGCAAACCTCGAGCCCCGCGTGGCGCCCGGTCCCCTCGAACAGCGTTTTTCCGCTGGCGCTGGCCAGTCGGATGCCGATCTCGGAGCTCAGTGTTTCCGCCACCCGCACGCCCATGGCCACCTGGCTGGGCCCCAGCAGTTCGGCGCCGGCAGCGCGCTTGGCGTCGATCTCCAATCGCAGTTTCCGATCGGAAACCACCCACCGCACGTGCTGGTCGGCCACCTCGAGGCGTTCGATCCGGGCACCGGTGTAGGTCGTGAATCGATGCAGCTTGCCGGCCTGCCAAACACCGATCAAAAAGCCCGCGAACGACGTCCACAGCCAGGGAATGATCGCGATCGACGCGGTCAGGCAAACTTCCGTTTGGGCAAAGTGATTGGTCTGCATCCAGATCCAGGCTGCGGGAAACGCGCGTCCCCAGTCTTTTTCGATGTAGCCCCGTCCGCCGGAAAAATCGAGCGCGCGGCCGTTATAGTTGAGCGTGCCCTCGAGCGCGTGATCGAGACTGACCACGCCGTGATAGCACTGCATGAAGGGGGCCCAGGCATACCAACCCATGACGCCGGGCGAGGCGGCCGTCGCGGGCCATGCAGTCAACGGGCCCAGCCGCAACTCGCCCGTCAATTGGCAATCGGGCTCTTGAATGTCGAGCGATATGCGCTCGCTGGTGAAGCGGCTGTTGGCCACGCGGGCATCGAGCGCTCGTGGTTCGACGGCAAATCGCGATTCGGGAAACCGGCAATAGTGTGCCGTGCCCCGCGCGCCGTCGAGCACCTGTACAAAAGCATGCCGCTCGCTGGCATCGCGCCCGCGAAACACACCGGGGATGAGCGCCAAGGGGTGTTCGCCCGTGGCGTCGACCAGCTTGTAGTACCAGCCTTCGAAAAACGGAGGGCGTTGGCCGCGGCCGTGATAGCATTCAGGATGTAGCGTGGTATGGAGGCCGAGCGGCAGTTGCATGCGGAGTGTTCCGTTGGAGACTGAAGCACGGCTTACGCATCGGGCAGAAAAGTAGGTCCGTCAGGTACCCGTACCTGACCAGAACCCACGGCGATGTGGCAAGTGGGGTGGCATGCCCACGCTTGCCGTGGACATGAGCTATCAGCCGCGAGCCGTCCGTGGAAGAGACGAACGGTCGATGGTGAGCAGCCCTGTTCCAGGGAATTCATGCTCGTTGGCACTTGACCAGATCCAGTCTGTCGCACGATGGCAGAGCCCACGCCGCACGGGATTGGCATGGATATACTCGATTTCCTTCCAGATAGACGCAGGCTCCGTGAAGTTGCGGTCATAACCGCCGCCTCGCTGCCAAAACCGGTAATACCTCGACCCGTTCGGCTGCCGATCTTCCATTTGGAGGAGAAACATCGGGGCACGTTCTCGCAAGAACAGCAACGCTCGCTTGGAAACAGGCTGTTTCAGGGTAGTAAGAATCCGGCTGATGGAATACGCCGGTTGAGTCGGCCAAAGCAACAAATGCACATGCTCCGGCATCAACACGTAGGCCCACAAATGAAAGCCATGCTTGGCTCGGCTTTCGTTGATCGCATCGATCATCCACTGTCGCGACCGCTGCTTCGAGAGAAACGCTCGCCGATGAAAACAGGAAAAGGTCAAGCCGTGATCGTGCCCTGGCTCGTTGTACCGGTGACACTGCTTCCGAATGGAATTCATCCCGTCGCCCAAAAACGTGTAACGTGATCAACATGCCCACGACCAGCGTGGGCATGCCACCCAACGTGATCAACATGCCCACGACCAGCGTGGGCATGGCACCCAGCGTACAACAGGGACATGCCACCTGCACGGCGCAGCCGGATGCGCTTACCCGCCGGTGGTGGCCGCCTGTTCGTCGGCCGCGGGGGCGGGTGTTCCCACGCCGGTGCTGGGGTCGACGGTTAGGTTCAATTGCTCGTCGTCTTCCGTGAAGAAGAAGAATCCGAACATCATTTCGTCAAACGTCTGGTCGCCTTCCTTCACCACGGCGCTGGCATCGGGGTTGTACGGATTGAAGGGGGAGTTGTCGTAGTGCGCCACCACTTCAATCTTGGTGCCGGCGGGAAACTTCTTCTGGCCCGGCGTCCAGCGATAGCCCATCTGCCAATCGAAACTGTAATTGGGAATTGCCAGGAGCGTTTCTCGCTGGCCGTCGGGATACAGCGCGGTAAACACCATGTCCTTGCCGCGCAAATGCATGTGCGAGAACATGCCCACCCCGGTCGACGCATGTTCCAGCGTGCGCACACTGGAAACCGGATAGTGACCGCTGCCCGCGGCAATGGCGAAGTCGCCCGTCGTCACTCGGAAGTGGCGCAGCCGGTGCTGGATCAGGCCCTTGGCGAACTTGAAACCAACTGAAGTCTGATCCTCGCACTCTTGGCCCGTGGTCACGTAGTGGCATTGCAACACCAGCACCGAACCCTTGGGAATCAGAAACGCTTCGTTCGCGTTGGTGGTCAGCGCGGTGCCGCCTGGCACATAGCCGGTGATGAAATCGGCATCGTTGTAGCCGCCGCCGGGGGGCAAACAGGCCAGGTTGCAATGGTGCATGGCAGCCGTGTTGCTGGGCAGAATCTGCACGCCCTGGACCCAGGTATCGTGCTCGAACTTGTGCGGCAAGAAGATGTACTTATAGGGCAAGATGCCCTGTGCCGGCAGCTTCACCGGTTTTTTCATCGTGGTCACCAGCTCGGGCTGGTCGATTTCCCAACGATCGTCGCGAAACGCGCGCGGCGCCGGCTGTTTGGTCAGATCGCCCGGCGCCTGCTCGCCCCGGCACCAGGCCCAGACCAGGTTCCGCTCTTCGTCGGTGAGCATCAGCCGGTTGATGATCTCGTGCCCTTGCTCGTCGCTGGCATACACCGGCGGCATCCGCTGTTCGCGAACCACCTCGGCAATCATATCGGCGTGCCCCGCGGCATCGTCCAAGCTGAGCAGCGCGAACGGACCGGTCGAACCCGGGTGGTGGCAATCTTGGCAGTGCTTCTGCAAGATCGGCGCCACATGTTCGGCATAGGTCACGGGGAAATCGAACTTCGGAGTTCGGGCGGGGGTGATCTTGCAACCGTCGACCGGTGTCTCGGCCACGGCCACCTCGCGATTGGCCAAAATATCTTCCAGCGCCGCCTTCAGGTCTTCACGCCCCGGCGTGGGCTGCACCCCGCCCGTGCGGTATTGGCTGTCGATGCGACCGCGATAACGCAACTTGTGCTGGCCGTCGAGGATCGCCACCTCGGGCGTGCGCGAAACGCCCAGCGCCCGCACCACGACGCCGTCGAAATCCTTGCAGAACGGGAACGCGCAATCGGCCTTGATCGCCTGATACGCGGCCTCGCGAATGGTGTCTTGCGGGCCGACGTTGATGGCTACGAACTGCACTCCCCGATCGCGATACGCTTCGTCGAGTTCCTTCAGCCGCGGCAGGTAGCGATTGACCACCGGACAATCGAGTGTGGTGAACACGAATACATAGGCCTGCTTCGGGCCCAGATCGGCCAGCGAGCGCTCGAGAAACCGCAGATCCTTGAATGTGAATTCGGCCACCGCGTCGCCGATCGCCACGGCCGGGCCGTCGCTCGGACGCGCTTCCCAGGCCCAGGCGCCAGGAACAGTGACCAACAACCACGTTGCGGCCAGCAAACAAATGCGGCGGGTCATCACAGTTTCTCCTCGAATGGCCGTGGTCGAAGTCACCCTGACGAAAGCGGAAACCGCCTCGATCGGTGCAAGGCACTCCTGCCGGGGGGCGTACCTGATTAGCTTATCTATAACATCGGCACCTAACTGCTTTCAATCACGGTTGTCGGCAAATAGATCCCGGCCGGGGCGTCGGGGGGGACAAACCGGCCAGGCTTACCGCTATTCTGGCAGCTTTGCCTCGTCACCGGACCGAGTTGAAGTCCGAGCGGCAACGGCTGCTCTCGGGGGCCGGCCAGACCGCCAGGCCATTGCCCCCAGATACCCCCGAACGGCCCGCTAGCAGCCCCTCGATACCAGTAGAATGCTCGGCCCCGACGGCCCGGCACGCTGGTCCCCAGATTCTTCGCGCCCACGTGAACATGACCCCCCAGCGGATCAACTTCGACCACAACGCCACGACCCCCCTGGATGCCCAGGTGGCTGCTGCGATGGCCGCCTGCGATGCGCTGAACTATGCCAACCCGGCCAGCGCGCATGCCGAGGGGCGACGTGCCCGGGCATGCTTGGAAGACACGCGCGAGGCGATTGGCCGGTTGCTGGGGGCGGCCCCAACCACCGGCGATGTTCCCCAGGTGGTGCTGACCAGCGGGGGGACCGAGGCCAACAACCTGGGGTTGTTGGGCCTGGCCCTGGCACGGTCGGGGCGAGGTGCGGGCCGCGCCATTGTCTCGGCCATCGAGCACT
>CAYSXM010000096.1:0-9809 GCA_964434905.1 uncultured Pirellulales bacterium
CACCGGTTGCCGCTGTTCGCCCGTGGTCGCGCCGACCAACAAGGCAGTTCCTAGCGGCGCGCCGCCGGTCGCGAACCGACGCACCAGAACGTCGCGATCGCCGCCGACGCCTGGGGTCGACCAGGCAATCGCCCATTGGTCGTCGCCGAGCGAGGCGATGGAAGGTTCGAGTTGATCTCCCGAGGTTTGCTCGGTGGCAATCGACTCGGCCGCCAGCGGAATGCCGGTGGCACTGTAGGCACGGACGACGACCGATTCGCCGCTGCCGTCTTGGCCGGCGCTAGTCCAAACAACGGCGAAATCTCCTCCGGCATGCATGGCGATGTCGGGGCTGCGCTGCTGGCCGGTGGTGGCCAGGTTCACGCGAAACGCCGTTCCCAGGGCCGTCGCGGCGGCGTTGTAGCGCTGTGCATAAATGCCTGTCGCGCTGCCGTCTTGGCCATTGCTCGACCAGACCACCACAAAGTCGCCATCGGCGTCGATAGCGACCGCGGCGTCGACCTGGTCGCCGGCGGTCACCGTGGTGACGCGGAACTCGGCTCCGACGGCGCTACCCGCGGCATTGAATCGCCGCGCGTAAACTCCCCAGCCGCTGCCATCCTGGTTCGCGCTGGCCCAGACCGCGACCGAGTCGCCATCGGCATCGGTGGCAACGCTGTGTCCACCGCGGCGCGTGACCTGATCGTCGGAAGTGGTGCTGTTGACCGGCGTGGCCGCGCTGGCGCTGGGCGGGGTGGTGATGGAAAACGCGAGGCTGTAGTTTCCGCCCGGCGTTCCGTTGAAGTCGCCATCCAGACTGTTGCCAGCCACATCGCGCAGGTTCTGCTTGGCGGTGACAACGTAGTTGCCGCCGGCCAAGGGCGCGGCGAGTTGCAAGGTCGCCAGTTGCCGCCGCAACGTGGCATCGAACGCGAAGCCGACGCTGGCAATCTGGCTCGAGATGTCGACTCCATTTCTCGTCAGCCCATAGTTTGCCTTGTTCGTGGCGCTATTGGCCCCGGCGCTACCACCGCTGGTGGACAGCGGCTCGGTAAAGCTGAGCACAATTTGCGAGGTATCGACGGCGCGACTATTCAAGGTCGAAAGTGCCGCGGGCGCGCCGGCCAACGATGTCGCTGCGACCAGCGGCGACGCGGCGTCGGCGCTCGACGCAAATCGGCGGGTGAAGATGTCGCCGGTATCGCCCGTTTCGACATTGCGAACCTGGTAGTTGACCAGAAAGTTGCCGTCGCGTTCCATGGCGATATTGCCATCGCCCTGAAATGGAACGATCGCGACATTGACCAGAAACACGCCGCTAAGCGGATTCCCGTTCGCGTCGTAGCAGCGCGCATAGGTTCCGGCGCCGTCGTCGGCACCGTCGCCTGCCCAGGAAATGGTGAAGTTGCCGGTCGTGTCGGAGGCGACCGACGGAATCACCTGAGAATTCGTGAGCCAGGTGTTGACCAGAAACGACCCACCCAGCGGTGCACCGTCGCGGTCGAACCGCCGGGCATAGATGCCGATGTCGTCTTGACTCCCCTCGCCGGCCCAAACCACCACGAACTGGCCACCGGTGGTGAACCCTGCATGGACCTGCGCTTGTATTCCGGCAGTGTAATCGGCGGGCGAGATCGGATCGCCCAGCGGCGTGCCATCGGCGGCGAACAACCGCACCAAGGCATTCGATGGATCGGCTCCACCGTCGTAGTACGACCAGGAAACCAGGAACCGGCCATCGATATCGAATGCGGCGCTGGCCGGCGCGCCACTGGGAAAGTTGCCGCTGACGGTGAAGACGTCGGTCAGCGGCAATCCCGCGGCACTGAAGCGCCGCGCTACCAACCCGCCCACCGGAACGGTGTTCGTAGCCCAAAAAACCAAGAAGCTCCCGTCATGGTCCGTGGCAACGACCGGTTGGAATTCTCGCGCTGATGTGATGTCGCTGGCCGAGAACTCGGGCCCCAACGGCACGCCCTGGGCGCTAAACCGGCGGAGCATGACCTGGGGGTGCAGGTCATATTCGCTGCCATGCTGCCAGGCCACGACAAAATCGCCATCGTCGTCGATGGCCACCGAGGGCGATCGCTGGTCGCCAGCGGTGGTGGTGTTCACGGCAAACTCGGGGCCATTGGGCGTGCCATCGGCGGCGATCCGCCGGCCGTAGATTCCCCAGCCGTCGCCGTCTTGACCGAAACTCGACCACACCGTGACGGCGTCTCCTTGGTCGTCGACCGTAGACGTCGATTTCGGCGCGAGGAACAACGATTGCTCGCCCGGCGTAAAGGTGTTGATCTGAACTTCACCACCGATCGGCACGGCGGAAAGCAAGGCCCGCGATTCCAAGGCCTCGAGTCCTATCGATCGCGACACATTGGTTCGCGCCTTGGCACGCAAGGAATTGGTCTGGGCCATGACTGGCTCCGGTGCGAGAGATTCTGCGGTGCGAGTAACAGAGCTGAACATCGCCGGGGCTGCCGGCGCCGGGACCGATTCGGCCAACAGAGAACCCGGTTGGCCGGCCAAGTAAACGCCCGCCACGGTGGGCGGCGCGGTATCGAGCGGTTCAACGAAACGTCGCACATAGAGGTCGCCCGGCCGACCAAAAAACGTGCTGGAATCGTCCCAATTCACTAGGAAATTGCCGTCGGGCTCCATGGCAATTCCGCCGTTGCCCTGAAAGCCAACCGCATCGGTGGTGGCCGGCAGCACGTCGGTTACCGGCACGCCCGAAGCCGAATAGCTGCGGATATACGGCGCCGGAACGGGACCGTCGCCGCTGAAGGTGATCGTGAAGTTTCCCGCATGATCTGCCGCGATCGACGGTATGACCTGCATGTTGAACGTGTACGTGTTCACCAACAGTGGAGGCGTGAGCGGTGTGCGGTCGGCAGCGAACACTCGGACGTAGATGCCAAAATCGTCTTCTGCTCCCTGGCCCGACCAAACGATCGCAAACTGCCCGTCGTGGGTAAACGTCGCCGAGATCTGGTCCTGTCGCCCGGGCAGGTAATCGGTCGGCGCGAACTGTGGACCCAGGGGCGTGCCATCGGCAGCGAACATTCTCGCCGCCGAGTTGTAGTCGTTCTCGAGCGTGAAGTCCGACCAGACGACGAGCATCTGGCCACGGTCGTCGAGGCTCACGCTGCCGGTGACCGCGACAGGTTGCGTGACCTGAATTGCAAACGTGTCGGTCGTCGGTAATCCATCCGCGTTGAACCGGCGCCCCACCATGCCCGTATTGGCAACGGCGCCGCTGCTCTTCCAGGTCACGGCAAAGTTGCCCGCCCGATCGCATCCGACGACGGGCTGCACTTCGTTGCCGCCGATCGCTTCGCTGATGCGAAACTCCCCGCCGATCGCCGCGCCGGAAGCGTTGTACCTGCGCCCGAACACCCGACCGCCGTCATCAAAATCCGTTCCACTTTGCCACACAATCACAAAATCGCCATCGGCATCCATCGCGACCGATGGTCGCCATTGGTCGCCGGCGATGGTTTGATTGACTTGGAATTCGGGCGACAGTGGCGCGCCGTCGGCCGCGATGCGCCGCGCGAAAACCCCCCAACCATCGCCATCCTGGTCGCGGCTAATCCAGGCGGTGACCGCGTCTCCCTGGTCGTCCACCGCCACGGTCGATGGCGACGCCAGAAACAGACTTTGTTCACCGAGGGTGAACGTGTTGACTTGCAGGTCGCCTGTCAGCGGCAACGCGGTGAGCACCACCCGGGGTTCCAGCGACTCGATCGATCGCAGCCGGGTGCACTGCAGAGTTCGCGATCGGTCCGTCCGCGTTAAAGTTCGACGTCGCATGGGCTTAGCGCCACGATTCGATGGCCAGCAAGGCAGTTTGCGGAAGCGGTTCCCGGCCGATGAAAGGGTTCCGCCATTCAACCTAACAGGGCAATCTGGCGGATTCACTCTGTTAAGGTGAAAAAATGGGAGATTACGGGAACGTAATAATTTGGCGGTTGTACCGCTGACACCAACCCGGTAGATTTCGGACAGGTTCTCAGACCAATTTCGACCAATCCGTTGGTCTTGCCAGTGCGATTCACAATCGTGTGCGGTTGGATATCCCGTTCGACGGTCGCTCCAGGGGTGGATAACAAATGGACATGAATCTTCGCGGCGTGAAACGTGCTACGCCGCTTGCACCAGCGCTGTTGGCGCTGGTGACACCTGCCTTGGCGCTATTGTGTCTGAGCGTGGGGCCAGCGCGCGCCGGCGTCTACGTCGCCGGATACAACGGCGCCAACGGTTCGACTGGCTACTCGACCGGCACGTTGACCGCATCGAGCAGCGCGCTCGGCACGGCCGCCGTAACGGTCAGCCTGGCAGGGGCCACGACCTCTGGTGCCACGTCGTTCGACAGTTTGTATTGGGGCGTCCAGCGCGCGGCCATCGAGACCAACCGCTCGGCGACGGGCACCAACCCCGTCAACGGTGGCGCCACCTTCACGAACATCGGGCAGCCTGGTGCGGGGGGTGGCGATGTAAACGGAGCGTTAAGCGGTCAATGGGGCACGGCTAATAACGACGAAGTGTTAACTCCGCAAACGCCCAGCGGCACCACGATGGAGTTTCGCGGCGTAAGTAGCGTGCGCCAGCCATCCGTATCGCTGAGCAATGTTATTTACAACTTGCGGTTGAACATGGTGTCGTCGTCAGGCAGTTTCAGCGGGACGAGTCTATTTACCGGCATGACCACCGACAACACCAACGGCATTCCAGCGTATATTACGGTGCCCGCCGCAAGCTCGACGAGTGCCTTCGTGACGCTCAATGCCTATGGCAGCAAGGCCAACTTCACCGACACCACCCAATACATCACCCAGTACAATACCTTCGGCGGCGGCTACTTGCCCGCCGGCGGCAACACGGCCCACAGCGTTTGGGGCGCGGCTTGGTACGGGCTGAACACTTCGTTGAACGTTACGCCGGGTGCGGCCTGGGCGCAAACCACCGATGGTGGATTTGCCGCCGATAACTTCGTTCGCAACGGTGCCACGGGGCAATTGAGCGTTGCCGTTTCGAACAATGTGGCGAAGAACGCCAGCATCATTCCCACCGCGACAACGACGACGGAAACCATCACTACGGGTGCGACGCTGGGAACCGGTTTCACCGGGGGTGGCACGAATTTCACCGCCACCAATTTGACTGTCAGCGCCGGAGCACCGGTGGCCCAATCACTTACCTATAGCTGGACCAACGCGGCCATCTTGACCGGCGCCACGGTCACGCCTGCCTCGGGTGTAACGGCCGTGGTACCCTCGCTCAGCACCGCGCTGACCACGGGCACCTTCGGCGTGGGGTCGTACACCGGCGACACCTCGAACACCGCGACGCTTTCGAACATCCAGGTGGTCGGGCCGGTGATCAACCAGGTGACAAACCCCTCGAACTTTTTCGCGCTGATTCAAAACCCGACGACCTTCGCCTCGGGCGTAACTTCGACCGGGATCGCCATCCAGAACAACTACACCGGTTCGGCTCCTGCCGACAATCGCACGGTATTGACGCTCAATTCCGGGGCCGTGACGGGCGCCGGATGGTCGTACACTGGGGTAGCCGGCACCACGATCGCCAAGGGCGCCACCAATTCCAGCATGACCTTGCAGGTGAACGCCGTGACGGCGGGGCTAACCTCGCGCGGCGGCACCAGCACCGCCTCGGGTTTGGCGATTGATACCGACGCCAACACCACCCGTACCGGAAACGGTACCGATATCGTTTACTCGAACGTTACGGCAACGGCCGTGGCTCCGGTGAACTCGCTTTCGACTACTTCGCACAATTTCGGCAATACCTTGGTCGGCACCTCGGCCACGAACCTCAGCCTAACGGTGTCGAACGTCGGCGACGGAAATCGTGCGGCGGCCGCTTTGGGAAGCGCACGCAACCTGCACGGCAGCCTGACCAGTGTGGCGGGACCATTCAGCGGTGCGGGGGGCACGCTCAACAGCGGAACGGGGCTGGGCGATTCCTTCGGCGGGCCGGCTTCCACGCAGGCCTTTAGCTATGGCTATGCCCCTACGGTTCGCGGGGCGAGTTCCACGAATGTCAGCGCCGCCTTCACCGATGGCAGCACCGCCAACAACAATGCCGCGGAAACTCGTTCGGTTTCGCTCAATGGTACCGGCGTGGCTCCGGTGAATTCGCTTTCGACCACGTCGCTGAATTTCGGCAACGTCCGCATCGGCGCGACTGGCGGCCCCTTGGGCGTGACGATCACCAACACAGGCGACGGCAACCTTTCGGGCTTGGGCGCGGTGAGCAACCTGAACGGCACAATGGGTACGGCCACGAACCCCGTGTTTGGCGGCGCGGGGGGAGCGATCAGCCTCGCCGACAGCGCCAACACCAGCTTCAATTACACCTATGCACCCACGGCACATACGGCCCAAAGCGGCACAGCCACCGCCGCGTTTACCAATGGGAATACGAACAACGCGAACACGGCGCAGAACCAGGTGGTGAGCTTGGATGGGACGGGCGTCGGCCCGATCTACTCGTCGGCTGGTCCCAGTAACTTTTCCGCGCTGGTGAACTATAACGCCACGCCAAGCACGGTCAGCATCTCGAACACCTCGACCGACGCAGGCACCGGCGCGCTGACCGATCTGACGGTGCGGGCCGATTCGTCTGCCTCGGCCGCCGGCTTTTCGCTGAGCGGCGTCGCCGCGGTGGTTCCCAAGGGCACCAGCGGCAACATCACGCTGAATGCCGACACCACCGCGATCGCAGGCTTTCTCAAAGGCAGCACCGCGACCACGAACGTCAATATTCGCACCGACGAGAATGCGGCCTTTGGCGGACTGGGAAACCAATTCAACTACACCGGCGTGCAGATCACCGGCGTGGCTCCGGTGAACTCGACGCCAGCCTCGCTGGCCTTGGGCACGGTGCGTGCTGGCCAGTCTTCAATGGCCAACCTGTCGATTCAGAACGTCGGCAACGGCAATCTCGCCACGAGCTTGCCCGCCTCGGTAACCAACCTGAATAGCACCAGCGTGTCGCTCACCTCGAATCCGTCGGGCTACTTCAGCGGTTCGTCGTCGAGTTTCAGCCTGGCCGATGGCGGCTCGCAAAATGTGAGCTTTGCCTTCGCTCCTACCAGCCGCGGCGCGTTCTCGGCCACAGCCACGTCGAACTTTTCCAACGGAAACAACGACGCGGGCGTGTTGGTTTCCTCGCCCAACGACAATTCGTCCGACGTTCAACTGACGAGCCTCAACGGTACGGCCGTCGGACCGGAGTATACGGCGAGCCCGGCCGCGTACATCGTCGGTGGCATGGCGCCGTCGCTGGACATGGCAACCATCATTTTTGACCCGGGTCTCGAGCCGCCCGCCAGCATGACGCGGAATCTGGTAATCAGCAATTTAACCTCCGATACCGGCGTGCTGGCCGACCTGACCCTGCTTAGCGGTGCGCTGTCGGGGCCTTTCGCCGCGCTGTTCTCGCTGGGGGTCTCGTTTCCGCAAACGATCAGCCCCGGCAACTCGCTAATTATCCCCATCAACTTCACCGCGGCCTATCCGCCAGGTACTAAGCTCGCGCAGTTGCTGCTGTCCAGCGATCAGAACGCGTCGGGCGGGGTGGGAATGCTGGGCGACGTTTTCACCTATAACCTGCAGGCGCAGGTCGTGCCCGAACCCTCGACCTTGCTGATTTGGACCGGCCTGATTGTGGGCTTTGGTGCCTATCGGCGCTGGCGTCGATAACCAGCAGCGTGCGTCTTACCAACTGCCCGCTAATCGGGCCCTGCACCAGGCACCAAGACGAGCCGTCGCGGGGCGAGGTTCGACACGCTCAGTCGGCCGGTACATTCCCAAAAAGCAGGCTTGCCGAGTGCCGGTCTGCTCGTTCGTATTCGGCTTGGTCCACGTCTAGGTCCATGGCCGGACCCCGAGTACCTAACGTCCGTGACCCCCGGTTGCGGCTTGTCGGACACCCGATAGGCGACGTTCGGTGGGCCGGCGTGATCTGCCTCGCGCTAGCTGGCGCGTGAGATCTGGCGCCGTGCAGTGAGGCCGCAGATTTCACCCCGTGGCAGGCCCTATTTTTCGCTTGAACGCGGATTTCACAAACCTATACTGTTCTTGTGCGGAAAGTCTTTCTTCGCCTGGAATGCCAGTGAGTCATAGCTCTTACCGCTGAAGCGCGCCGTTTCTGCGCGGCGGAAAGCAACTTGCGTCGCGTGATGCGGCTGCGGATTGCCCGTTCCGGCCACGGTAGCTTTTCTTCGCTTCAGCCGGTCTCCACGCCTGCAAAAGTTTGCCGATCCAACTTCGGGTCGCATTCGGCGTGATTCTTCCAGGGCTCATCGTCTACCGATGTCGCTCTCGAACTGGCTTCATCAGCCGCGCGCCGTTGTCGACCTGGCAGCACGACATCCATTGAGAAACCCGCAAAGGAACTTCAACATGCTTCGTCAACTCGTTTCGTGTTTTCTGATCGTTAGCCTGAGCCTGGTGTGCGTCGAGGCCGGTGCAACCAGCATCATTGGCCCGGTGCCGTTTGGCAGCGTGCCGGGCCCCCCGACGTTCGGCTTCGCCGGCGATTTGTCCGTCACGGGCGGTGCCACGTTCACGTTCGATAATTACGACTTCAGCGTTATTCAAACCGCCTTCTGGGGTTTCGACACCGACTTCGGCATCAAACTCGAGATGGATAGAAACTATCCCGGCCGCAATAACAACTTCGGCGACCCAGGCGAGATGATGACTTTCGCCGGCATCGGCGCGGGCGTGGGCCTCGGTGCGAACCAGGCGCGCTGGACGGGGCAGACGCTGTGGCCGTATTTCGATGGTGGCGAAACGACGTCGGTCGTGGCCACGCGCTTTACCTTGTCGGCCACCGATCTCGCAAACGCCCCTTTGGCGCTGCTCGATCCGACAACCATTCCCGGGCTGGACCACATTTTTGGGGCCGGCGTGGGAATCACTAGCGGCGGATTCAAAATCAACGCCTTGTTCGAGGCGCAGTCGCCATTCGACGGGACCTGGGTCGCATCGCGAAACCTGTTCAACAGCCGCAACGCGGCGCCGGGCGTGCAGATTGCCACCTCGTTAGGCGGCGTCTCGTACTACTCGATTCCGGAACCGAGTGGGCTGGTACTGGCAGCGGCCGGGCTGGTCGCTTGTCTCGCCGCTCGCCGCCGGAAGCTCTAGGCATCGCGTTCCATGAGGTTTTTCCGTTCGCCTTTTGGGTTGATAATGAATCTGCGGGCAGAGCCGCAGGCACCAGGCATCGCGTTCCACAAGGTTTGTCCGCGTGTGCTGCGCGGGCTCCGCATCGGCCAACTGCCGATTCCGGGTGCCCAAGCAGCCCTCGCGGATGGCCTGCGCTGTAGTCGGGGGCAGTTTTGTAGCGTAGCTGCAAGGCAGTCGTTTCGTGGGGCAGGCTTTTGCCTGGCTTCCTAGACCCACTGCTTTTGCCCGTGCTCTGGCTGCGCGCACATCCCATTCGGGCGGCACCAATTTATTCACTCTTGGAGCGACGCTGGGTGCCGCTGTCCGGCCAGTCGCGGCTGCTGGGCGATGCTACCTACCAAGTAGCACTGAAGAATTCAACCGATCGCTAGACCGCCTTGCGGCGATTGTCTAGCGCGGCAACGCATCGATTAGCAGCCGCGCTTGGTCGACGGAAAATCGCAAGCCCACCGGCTGCGTGGCCGCGTCGAGCAACTCGTCGCGCCGCGCGTCCACCACTTCGATCGTCACGCGCGCCCCGAGCGATCGGCCGGCGGCGGTCAACGACTGCTGGTCGACCACCAGCGTCAGCGCCATCTGCCGCGCCAACTCGGCCAGCAGTTTTCCCAC
>CAYSXM010000097.1:0-9773 GCA_964434905.1 uncultured Pirellulales bacterium
ACAACGCCCCCCAGCCCGACACCCTGGTGGTGCATGTGGCGAACCAGTCGTCGCAAGAGCTGACCGTTTCGTCGTTGCGGCTGTGGCTGCCCCGAGAGCAAACCTCGTGGCAGGTGCTGTGGCCGCAGGCCGCGCAGCCCGTGTCGGCCAGCGTGCCACCGCACGACAAGGGGTTCTTGAAAATCGCGCTGGGCAACCTGCCGCTGACTTATGCCGCGCTGGAACTTACCACCAGTGCCGGGCCATTGTGGGCACACCAGCGCATCAAGCGCGAGGCATTCGATATCAGCGGGGGCTGGGTGGGTGATCGTGTGACCGAGCCCCCGTATTTGCAATTGCTGGCCCACTTCCATGTAAACACCGGCCACATCGGCGGCGTGCCGGGCTACACCGACAACACCACGCTGTACAACCGCTGGCCCCTCAAGCTGTTCAACAAGCTGGAGGACCTGACGACCTATGACAGCGATGCCTGGCTCCCCCGGATTCATGCCGTCGAATTCTTGGGCGAACCGCAGTTCGGCGGAGGTCGGCCGGTGCCACCGCAAGACGTGTTCGATGCGCTGTTGCCCTATCGCGACAGCCGTCTGGCCACCAGCATGACCCACAGCGAAGAGCGCATCTGGCGGTGGTATTCCGGTCTGAGCGACTACCCGCACTACGACGCGTATCGGGTGGTGGCCCCCTCGCCCGATGCCTGGCCGCTTTACGATCGCTGGGGAGGTCGCAAGATATTTTGGGGTGCGCCGCTGGAAACGATCGGCGACATGTGTCGTTCGCTGCGCGAGTTGAATCGCCCCTTGGCCTGCGCCTATTGGTCGCAAGGTCCGCACGAGGGCTGGAACGGTTTCGATGGCCGCCGCCGGCGATCGCCCACGCCCGACGAGCTGCGTGCCCAGGCGTTGCACGCGCTTTCCACCCGGATTACTTCGTTGTATTGGTTCAACCTGAGCTGGAAGTCGTTGGTGAAGTTTCCCGACACGTGGGAGGCGCTGACACTGGTTGGTCGCGAGATCCAGATGCTGGCGCCGTATTATCTGGAAGGCGATGCGTATCGCTTCGAACGGCTGGTTCGAGACGGCGCGCCCGACTGGGATCTGGCCTCGATCGCCGCGCCCGACACGGCCGTGCTGTTCGCACTGGATACCGCCTATACGGCCGATAAGCGAGAGAACGTGTTTACGTTCGGCCCTCCGCGGGCTGCGATGTTTCAGTTCGCGTTGCCCCCCTGGTTGCGCGCGCCCCGGGACGTGTTTCGGGTCGACGCCGATGGCCCGCACGAAGTGACCTGGCGCGTGGCGGGCCAGGGCGTGGCCATCGACGATTCGCGCAGTCGAGATGCGATCTATGTGGCAACCACGTCGCTGGGCACCCGAGCGGCGATCGAGCAACGCCGACAACAGGCGCTGGCCGAGGAAGCGGCGAACCCCATCGAGCGCGAGAAGGTGGAGGCGCTGCAGTAGACTATTTTCGTCGCGCCAGCGGCTATTCACGTCGCGCGCCGATGGGCTCGCCGCCACCATGCGCTCGTCACCATGCGCTCGACGGCACGGTGGCCGATGGGCTGTGCGCTCTCTGGCACCCCCTCGCGATCGCCGGCCAGAGCCAAATCAGGCGGCCAGTTGCCCTGGGAGTTGTTGTCGTTCCACCGTTGTCTTGCGGTCGGTATACAACACCTAGCTTAGTCCGTTTGCAAGTCCTGGTAGGCGATGTCGAAAATCGTCCGTGCAAAATAGGTCTTGGGATTCGCCTGGGGCAATTCCTCCAAAATGCCGGCCTCTACCAGTCGCTGGACATCGGCGGCGGCGGTCGGATAGGTCACGTTCAGCGTGCGCGCCAGATCGGCAATCCGCACAAAGGGCGAGCGGAAGAGCTGCTCCACAATGGAAATCAGGCGCACCGTGCCCCCGGCCTGCTGGATAACCTGCAGAAACTTATTACGTTCCGCGAGCAGTTGGTCGCAACGGCTGATCGTGTCGCGCGCGTGCGCTAGCGTGCCCTGCAGACAAAACGCGACCCAGCCATTCCAGTCGGCGAGGGTGCTCACGGCAAACAGCCGCGCGATGTATTCGTCTCGGTGCTTGTTGAAATACTCGCTGAGATACAGCCAGGGCTTGTTCAGCCTGCAACGATCCTGCAGCATCAGCGCCAACAGCAGCCGTCCCACGCGGCCGTTACCGTCCAAAAATGGGTGGATGGTTTCAAACTGATAGTGTACCAGGAAACAATCGACCAGCGGATGATGTGCCGGTTGAGCCGTGTGAACATAGCTCTCCAGCGCATGCAGGCAATTGTCTAGCTCGGTGTGCGGAGGCGGGACAAACCGCCAGCCGGTGCCGATGGCCACTGGTCCGCGCCGAAACTGACCCGGCGCGCGGTCGCGCCCGCGCACTCCCTTCAGCAGTATCTCGTGAAGCAGCCGTATCAGTCGGAGCGAAATCGGGAGACCGCTTTGCGATGCCTGATAAAGCGCTCGCCGGTAATTGAAAACCTCTAACTGCGTATTCGCACCGTCGTCTTCCGAAAGCGGATCTTCGGGATCGAGCTCGTACAACAACAGTTCTCTGGGAGACGAGTAGGTTCCCTCCAGTCTCGAGGACTCGATCGCTTCTCGGTTTTCGATGGGTCGAAGCAGAATGGCCGGGTTCGGCAGATCGTGGGTCAGCCCCTTGAGTTCGCCAACCAGGTGAAACGCATCGCAAAGCAGCGGCCAGAGCGAATCCTGCAGCGTCCAATTGGGTGGCAGAGGCGCCGGAACAAACGCGTGGTCGCGACGCCCATCCCATTCGATGGGCTGGAGCGTGCCTGGCGGGTTGTCGCAAAACGCCTTCGGGTCCATGGAAATCTGGCCTTGAAACCTGCCCCCCTGCGGAAGCGCTTGCTGGCGGTTAAAAAAAACGCCTCGAAATTTTAACGTTTTGTCCTGCGTTAAAGCCAGTACACGTTTCGACTTTGAACGCGACTCATAAGTCATTCAAACAACACAGGTTGCGACACGGGGTGGCGATTAAAATCCTGCGCGGAAACTTCCGGATTTACGATCGGCGATCGCCTCCGATGAAACATGAGAGGGCCGGGCCGTTGGAAGGTTCTATCGCGATGAATAAGGTCGTTTCCTAGATGTTTACATCTGGCAGCCCCCCCGATCGATGTAGTGCGCGTGACGCCGATTGTGTTCAACGACTGCCGGAAGTTACAAGGTGCCCGTTCGCGGTACGCCACCCCCTGGGCCGGCCGCAGCCCAGCGCGCACTGTGTGTGCACCCCCCCGGCTCAGGCGGCCAGTTGCTGTTGAAGCTGCACAAGCTGTTTCTGATCGAACGGAGACAGCCGTTGGGGCGACAGCCCGGCCTCTTGGGCTTGTTTCAGGGCCTGGCGCGCGGCGTCGCGCTGGCCGGCCTGCTGGCGTGCCTGTGCCAGATGATACCACTGCAGGGCCGTGGCCTTGGGGGCGGCGGTCAGTTCTTCCAGCGTGGCCAACGCGCCGGCTACATCGCTTTGGCGCAGTCGCACCACGGCCTGCACCTCGCGCAGCTCGGGCTGAGGGCCCGCCAGGGCAATGGCCTGATCGATCAGCAACCGGGCCTCGTCGACCGATTCCTGCGAGGCGGACAACAGCAGGGCCAGGTATTTACGAGCCGGCACGTGGTCGGGTTGCAAGGCAGTGACCCGACGCAAAAAACCGGTGGCGGCGCCGTCGTTCCCATCGAGCGCGCGCAACAAGCCGATGCCGAACAACACGCCGGAATGTCTTGGAAAGCGTTCGCTGGCCGAGGCCAACAAGGGTGCCGCGCGGCGCAATTGTTCTTGGTCGACTCGGCCGGTCGACAAGATGCTGGCGATCACCAAGCAGGGCTGCACGGAATCGTCAGACGAGGCGACGCGCAGGCAGAGGTCGATGGCATCGCCCGCCCGGTCTTGCGAAGTCAACAAGCTGACCAGCGCCGGGTAACTGGGCGGATCGAGTTCCAGCACTTGGCGCAGGCAACGTTCGCTAGCCGCGGGGTAACCTAGTTGCGAGTACAAGTCGGCCATTTCGGTCAGCAGGGCCACCTTGGCATATCGGTCAGGTTCCGCCTCGACCGCCCCCTCCAACCCCTGATCGATCAACTGCTCCACATTGACCGAAGGATCGCGTGCTTTTTGCAGCCGGGCCGTTAGACGCAAACGCCGCAGACGATCGGGATCGATTTCCGTCAACTGAGTTAGACGTCGCTCGGCCTCGGGCAGTTGATTCTCGGCCAACAATACTTCGACCAGCAACGCCAACTCGGGGGGCGAGGTGGCCTCGGCCGATCCCAGCAGCGATTCCAACTCGTCGTGGGCTTGCGACAACAAACCTTCATCGAACTGTAGCTGAGCCAGCAAGAAGCGCTCGGGGCGCGCCAACCCACCCGGCCGGGTTTCAAGATGATTCAACAAGGCCAAGGCCACGCGTCGTTCGCCCGCGGTGCCAAAGCCGGCGAAGGCGCGTGCGGTAAGCAGCAGATCGAATGGCGACACGCTGGCGCTTACCTGGGCATCTGTCAACAGTTCGAAAGACTCTCGCACAGATGCTTCGTCGCCTGCACGGGCCAGAAGCCGCGCCAGCCAGCGGCGCGGCGTCAGGGCCTGGGGGTCCAGGGTAATCATGCGGCGCAACAATTTGTCGGCGGTTTTCGGATCACGCAACATCATGAACGCCGCGGCCCGGCGCAGAACGGCAGAGTCGCTCGCCGCGCGCTGCGCGGCGCCCAGATGTGCATCGGCGGCCTTGTCGAATTCGTTGATCATCTCATAGCAGCGGCCGAGCGTGGCGGCCCGCATTACCACGTCGATCTCGTTGTTGGCGGCGAATTCGTCGAGCGTCAGCCGGCCGATATAGGTTTGGCCAGTGCTGGCGTAGAAGCGAGTGAGTGCCAGCCAGGTGGCCGGGTCCTCGGGCGCCAACTGGACGGCCCGCCGCAGCATCTGTTCGGCCTCGGCCAGCAGTCGGACGTCGGCCAAAGCGCGCCCCAAGCGTACGATTCGCACGGGGTTGCCCGGGTCCTTGCCTAGGCTCTCGCGCGCCAGGCGAATGGCCCGTTCGCCATCGCCGTAGCGGCGCGTGACGTCGATGGCCTGGTTGGGCATGTCGCGTACCAGCGAGTTGTCGTCGAGCCGGGCCAGATAGCGATCGGCTTCGCGATCAAACCCTTCTTCGTGCAACACCCCCATCAAAGGCTCGACGGCGCGCAGCCCCGCCTGCCCCATGTCGAGCGATTCTTTCAGCGCCGACACCGCCTCGGCCAGTTGCCCGCGACGCCGCGCCACCAGGCCGCGAAGGAAATGGTTGAGTGACCAACTCGGCCGGGTGATTTCGATGCGTTTCTGCAACTGGCCCGATTCTGCCAGGGTCATTTCCTCGATGCTGCCCAGTCGCAACAACTGGTGGCGCGCCCGCACATAGCGCCACAGCGTGCCGGAACTGCGCTCCACCTCGTACAGCAGGTCTTCGTCGTGTTCCGCTTCGCGAACATTTCCGCAATCGAAACAGAACTCAGCCAGTGCCAACACCGACTGGGGGTCACCAGGATAGGTGCGAGCTAATTCCGTGAGCGCTTCTCGGGCATCGGTAAAGGGCCCTGCCTGCCAGCGTATCAGCGCCATGTCGCGTTCGATGGCCACCTGCCGTTCGGGTTCGACAAACGACAACAGGTTGTTCAAGATGCCGATGGCGGTGTCGTACTGGGTGCGCAGGCACATCACCCAGGCCCGCAGCAAGGCCACTTCACGCGGGTCGGGCACTTGCAGTTCAAACCGTTCGAGCCAGCGATCGACCTCGGTGCGGCGTCCCCATTTCTCCTGGGCGACGATCATTGCTTCCAGCAACAGCCGCGAACTGGGATATGCCGCCACGGCCGTGTCGAGCAGTTCCAGCGCTGCCTCGGCTTGATCAATCGACTGCAAATAGTCCACTTCGCACAGACACAAGCTGGCGGCTAGATCTGCCTGGATGACGAATTGCTTGGATTGTTGCAGCCGACGAAGGAACTCCGCCCAATCGCGCTCGACAGGCGGCAAGCGTAGCTGCCGCACCAAGTGCGCGCGGGTCAACAGCACCCACGCTTCTTCCGGCACTTCGGGCAGGGCTACCGTGGCTTCGGCGTGCGTCATCGTCGCCTCGATACGTCCCGACTGCATCCAGGTTCGCGCCGCCGCTAGCCGATGTTCGGCCACGGTCGGTTGCAATTCGACCATGGCCTCGAACTCGCTGGCTGCCAGGTCGGGCTGACCCAAGGCCACATGGCAGGCGGCCAACTGGCGATGCACCTCGAGGCGCCCCTCGGCGGTGCCGGTGACGTCGAGCCGCCCTTGTTCCACCAGCAGCACCTGCCGCAGCAACGGGATCGCCTCGCGGTATTCGCCGGCCGAGAGGTGCCACTGGGCCCAGGCGTCGTCACGATCGCGCATCAGGTGCTGGCGCTCTTCGGTCTGCAGAGTCCAGGCCGTGGCGTCGATCCCGGCATCCAATTGCCGCAGCGTTTTTTCGGCCTGTTCGCGGCGCCCTAACCGGACCAGCGTGCGCGCCAATTCCAGGCCCAGGACCGATTCCTGTGGCCCGACCACGGTCAATCCGCGCTGCCAGGCCTCGATGGCCGCCTCGATCTGACCGTCGCGTTCGCGGGCCCGGCCCAGCCCCAAATAGCCCTCGCGGTTCTGGGGCGCGACCGACACGGCGCGCTCGTAGAACTCTACAGCGCGTTCGATTTGCGAGCGTTCCAGCGCCCGGCTCCCGGCAGCCAGCAACGCTTCCACGTTGTTCTCTCCCAAATCCAAGGCGCGTTGCAAATCGGAATCGGCATCGACGATGCCGAAGCGTTTGCGATACGCATACCGCGCCATGTAGCTGGCGCTGAGATTCGGATTGACTTGCACCAACCGGTCCATCACGGCGTCGGCCATGTCGATGCGCTCTTGGGGCGATGGCTCGGCCAGCCGGGTGCGATACAGCGCCGCCAACTCCGAGGCCAATTCGATGTCGCCAGGGTTGCTTTCCAGCGCCTGCCGCAGTGCGTCGGCCGCGTCGGCCGGAGATACCGTCTGGCCCACCTTGGCCAATTGATCGAATGCCTGCGCCCGAATGCGCCACCCCAGTGCATCTTCCGGATCGGCCTCGAGCACCGCCGCGGCATGGTCGAGCGCCCGTTGGGGGCGATCCAGCTTCAACCACAACTCGCCTAGCCGGCGCCGCACTTCGGCCGACTCGCTACCCAGGGTGAGCGCGTCTTCATAAAACTTGGCCAGCAATGCTTGCTGGCGCGGGCCGCGCGCGGCGCGATCATAGGTTTCAGCCAATCGTAATCGCGCGGCAGCATCATGGGGCCACGACTTCACCTCGAACCAGCGCCATTCGGCAGCACGCATCCACTCGCCAGCGCTGGCCAACTCGTCGGCATGCCGCGGAATCCAGTCGGCCAATCGACGTTGCTGATAATAGTGCCCGGCGAACAGTCCCACTCCGGACAACAACGCGATCGACACCGTATAGCCGAGCAGTCGCCGGTTCAGCTCGGTAACCTCGAGCGCCGCGGCTTGCCCTCGCGACGTGACGCCACTCGCGGCTCGCGCCGGCCGACTGTCGGGCACGGTCGAGCGACGCTCTGAGCTAAACCAGCCGCGCCACCAGGCAATGCCCGTCTCGCGGGTGACCGCATCGAGCAAACGCGCCCACCACGACCGACGCACATGTCGGCTCTTGGGGCGGGTATAGGGTCTGAATTCGCGGGCTGGCATCGACCCGATCCCGCTGAGCCTAGAGTTGCAGACAACGATCGCCAGGCGTGTCCGGTTGGCAAACGCCACCCGTCAGCCCGGGCGGCGTTGTTCGGTCACGAAGCGCACAAGACGAAACACAGTACAGGGTTACGGCCTGTTGTGGATTCCCAATTGGGTCTCCATTTGCGGGCGGGCACCGATCGTCAGCAGGCGAAGTCTGGCCCGATACGCCACGCTTGCACGCTGACGGCGCACGGCCGCGTAACGCACCCCTGGCAATCTTCGTTCGCACCTGCGGTAGTGTCAAGGAATTGCGATCCACCCGAATGGGTGATGCGAGTCGCATCATGCCCGGCCCGTGCTGGTTATGACGGCCCCCGACGGCTGGATTCGACGGCACAAGTTGATGGGGAGTGAATAAGGTGGGTCTCGTCAGGCGGAGGCCTGACCACCAAAACTACGAGAATTGGCCCCCCGTGAGTCTCGGGGGGCCGGAACCGGCGGCGACGCCCCATCCCACAGCGCGCGTGATACCCGGATTACTCAAAAGCTAGCGCCAACCGCCAACACAAACCCCCCGTCATTGACGGGGGGCTATGGCCAATACTCACACCCGATCGCCGGAGCACAGGCAAAGCCAGGGCACCTGGAGAGGCTGGGATTGATGGCACAAGTTGATGGTGATCGACAAAGGTCGGTCTCGTCAGGCCACGGCCTGAAGTACAAGACTCAGGTTTGACGCGTCACAAGCCTACAGCGCGCTTTCCGCCGTTTCACCGGTGCGAATGCGGACCACCTCGGACAGGTCGGTGACAAAAATCTTGCCGTCGCCCACCTGGCCAGTGCGAGCCGCATTGGTGATGGCTTCCACCACCGCGTGCAGGTCGCCGTCCTTGACCGCGACCTCGACCTTGATTTTCGGTACGAAGTCGACCTCGTACTCGGCACCACGATAGGTTTCCGTGTGTCCCTTTTGACGACCAAAGCCACGGACCTCGGTCACGGTCATGCCGTGTATTCCGCGCTGGGTGAGTGCATGCTTGACATCGTCGAGTTTGAAGTGCCGTAAGATTGCTTCCACTTTTTTCATGATCGTTTCCCAACCTTCGTCGGCGAGCATCGCCTGGGCAAACAGCCGCTGCGTGCTAGCCATTCTCCTCGGGGGGCAGAGCGACCGCGCCGCCTGTTGCGCGCGCCCTACCGCGGTGGCTGGCGGCAACAGCCGACCAGTCTTGTGAACCGCTGCAATGCAGTAGTGCATGTCGCGTGCCAGGCCATTTGAAAAGATTGTCGCAGGCGCCATTCGTGCGCGCAACCACAATGAGCGACGGCCTTTGGAACACTTAAAGATACGTCGCGGCAGGGCTCGCGCTGGCCCGGCCGATTCGCGCCACTGGAAGTGCACCGGCGACTGCAGGTGCCCTGGGAGGTGGCCGCGCGCGTGGCAGCGGACCCGCCGGCGCTCGCTGGGCCACAGGCCAAAAACTGCTGCACCACAAGGAGATAGGTCCAGCGCACAGCGCCCTGTCAGCGAGCCTTTTGCAGGGGACTGTCGCGCCGGCGCGACACGATTCACAGCGCCACGACAGCCGCCGGCGCCCGGCAAGCCCGGAAAGTCGCTGGGGGTTTCTCGAAGCGATCGCAGGCAGGCTACTACTCGGCTACTCGGCGCGCAGCGCTTCGACGGGGTCCATGGCCGCCGCTCGACGTGCCGGGTAGAGGCCAAAACCGACCCCCACCACGACCGCCACCAGGAACGCCACGGCCGGGGCCCACACGACAGTTTTGGTTTCCATGCCGGTAAAACTTCCGATCAACGGCGGCGCGGCCATGCCCAACAGCACGCCCAGCAACCCCCCGGTGGTCGACAGCGCCGCGGTTTCCACCAGAAACTGCCAGGTAATATCGGCGCGTTTGGCGCCCAGCGCGCGGCGGATGCCGATTTCGCGGGTACGTTCGGTCACGGTGGCCAGCATGATGTTCATGATGCCGATGCCGCCGACCAACAGCGAGATACCCGCAATGGAGCCGAGGACG
>CAYSXM010000098.1:0-9767 GCA_964434905.1 uncultured Pirellulales bacterium
ACCAAAGCCGTTCGACGAAAAGCCGCCTAGATATTTCTGCGGGTCTACTTAGCGCGGCGCGTGCTGTGAATGGCGACCGGTTGCCGGTTGCCTGCTCTTCGGTTCTCCGTGCCTTGTATGTTTCCCAAGCATCAGGATTCGGTTCTACTTTCGATGGCTTGTTCCGCTGCCTCGCAGCCGCGGCGCAAGCGGCCGCGCGGAGATCGTTCGTGTCCAGGCGCACTAGACGCCGTCACGGAGCAAGATCCCGCGCGGCTGGGAACCATCTAGTTTTCGCCGCGGGGTGAAGGCGGGGGTTTATCCAGCCGACTGGGCCTGCGGAGGGTATCCTCCGCCGTCGTTTCCATAGAACAGACACGATGACGGATAGGCGTTTTGAACTGCTAATCGCCCCGCGCACCAAGGCAGGCAGGGCCTGCCCTACGCCTATTCCAAACCCGCCGCGCCGGCAATGGGAATCTGTGCACCGCCTGCTCGACCCAATCGGGTGCGTGGCAAGAAGCGGGGTTCGATTGCCACGTTGGCGCCCACGTTTCCCTTGCTGGCATCGACGTTGAGCCCCAGGCTGAACAACAGCGACTCGCCGATCCGGGTGAGGCTGGCAAATTGTCCGATGTTGCCATTGCCTGCCACGTCGATCGAGGCACCCATGGTGCTGGCCCACTTGGGGCTCATGCGATAGGTATACGCGGCGTTGAATACTCGGCTGGAAAATGGTCCTTCCAGATAGCGAAAACCCAGATACAAACTGCCGCGCGGAGGGCGATTGAGGAAGCCGCCCACAGTGACGGTCTGCTGGCCGGCGGTGAAGAAGTCGAAGCCACCGTCGGACAGCAACGTCAGCCGATCGCCCACGTGCCACCGCAGATCGTAGTCGACCAGGCCAAAGTCTTGTCCAAAGTTGTCGCGCGCGCTGCGGGGAAACCACACGGCATTGGTGTCGAAGGTGATCCAGTCGATGATCCGTCGACGTTCGGGCAGGCCGCGCTTTGTTTGCCAGCGCTGGTGCAAGCCAAACCGCAGCCGGGCCATGTCGTCGGCCGTTTCGGCCGAGGGCGATGCGACCCAGTTTTGCAATCCGCTGCGCAGTGCGTAAAACCGTTCGTCGAAGCGGGCGGGGGTCGCACCGCCAAATGTGTTGAAGGCGAACCGCCGCCGAAAGTGCTCGATCGAATCGTCGTCGAGTTGATCGTAGAGCGGAAACCGCGACAGATCGCGGTTCGCATCGGCGAACGACAGATCGGCATGCCACAGCATCTTGTGCGCGATACCGTGTACGTTGAACAAGGTGCTTTCGACCGCGGGGTTGGCGGTCCACATGGGTAAGCTGGCGCGCACGCCCACCTGACCAAACACTCGATCGACGTCGTTCCCAGCCAGGTCGGCGCCCCAGTGCCCCAACTCGCCTTGCACATAGGGCGTGACCTTGAACGGCCCGAGCCCCAAGGGCAAATCGAGCGAGTGCCGGGTAACAAATCGTTCGCCCGTGGCGGTCACTTCCCAGGGCAGTGGGGCAAAGTTGAGCGCATCGACCGGGTTATTGGGAGTGCTTGCGGTGCGCAGCCGCGCGAATGCCGCTTGGGTATGCTCCGACCAGGTAAGGCGTCCCCAGAGCGATTGCCCCAGCCAGAAATGGTCTCCGCGCGGCAACCACTCGGTTTGGGTGAAGAAATCATTGAGACGCAAGTCCGTGGTGATACCCCAGCTCGTATTGTCGGCAAAGTGTTTTAGCTCGACCCCCGTCGTCTGATCCTTGAATTGATCCCACTCTCGCTCGTAATACTGCTCTAGAAAATTGCGATCGCTGATCCAGCCCAGCTCGCCCGTCAGTTGCCAGTTGTTTCCCAGTTGCTGGCGGTGGCGGGCCAGCAGCCGATGGCGAAAATCGCGCTCGGGGTTGATCGTACGGCGGCCCAATCCCAGGTTGTCGTTGCCGGTATCGTAGATCATCCAACCGTCGATCAGCCCGTACGCGGGGCCCCCCAGTCCGAACACGTCGGGCCGGTTGTAGGTGAACGTAGGCCCGCCGGCCGGTCCCCGCTGGCTGTAATAGTCGAGGCTGAGGTTCAAGTCGGTTCCCGCTGGCGGATTGCGCAGGCCGAACAATTGGTAACCGTCCCAGTCGGTGAGAATCTGCGTGCCGAACACGTTGTCGTTGCGCACCTTGATCCGCCGGAACAACAAATTGGGGTCTTCCAGATCGGTGGCGAATCGTGGCCAATAGAACACCGGAACTTCGCGCAAATACAAGAAGTTGTTGCGGCTGGTGGCCAACCGCTGGTGTTCCAAGATGGAGTCGCCGGTCGGGTCGACTTGGGTCAAGCCGGTGGCCGGGTCGACGAGCGGTCGCTGCTGGTCTTCGTAATAAATCTCGCCCGCCTGCAGGCGATATCCGGGCCGTCCCATCCGGCTGGTGGTTACAAAGGCGTTCTGCGCCAAGAATTGGTCGCGCCCCAATTGCCGGACCAGGTCGGCTTTCAGGCGTACTAATCCGGAAAATTGTGGCGCGGGCGACAACAGTTCGGCATCGAGCACGGTGCCCACCTGGGTGTTCACGTCGTAGTACATTCGTTGTGCGTGTATTACCCGTTCGCCCTGGCGAAAGTCGATGTTTCCTTCCAGGTAGATTTCCAGCGGCGTGGGGCCTTCGTCGAGTGCCTGACCCGACAGATCGGTCTGCTGTTCGCCCCCCTTCCAAATGACCATTCGATCGGTCGAAATATCGATCTGTCCCAGCTCATCGACTCCATCGATGATGAGTGTCACCCCGCGGTCGATGACGGTGATCCACTCGTTCCCCACCGCGTTGCGAAAAGTCTCGATCGTGGGCAACACATTGCTGCGTGGAAAGGCGCGCAGCCGCCGGCCGCCGCCTGGTACCAGCGCGCTGGGCGCATTGGGTTCGCTGAAATCTGTAAACTGGGTGCGCTGTACCAGGTCGCCGGCGTGCGGGTCGCGGAGGGCCGTGGCCCGCACGTAAATCGCGGGCAATTCGGCGGGCCGGTCGTCGACTGTGGGAGCCTGCACCTCGATACCCTCGGCAGAGTAGAACCGTCCCAGCCAGCGCTCGTCGCGCAAGGCGCGGGGCGCGGAGGGGTCTTCATCCTGCACCTCGACTTGGCCCTCGAGGTACGCGGTGAGTTTGTTGCGTGGCGCGCCCAGGGCACCTGGCCCTCGATCAATCCACAAGACGGCCTGTTTGGCCCGCGCCACGCGACGGCCCTGCCGCACCACACAGTCGCCCTGCAAGCGCCAAACTTCCTCGGCGCCCTGTTGCCAACGCTCGGCCGTGCGCGCGACCACGCGTACCGGCGCGCGGCTGTCGGCGGCCGGCAGATCGATTTCCACCGCCCCGGCCGACGGCGCGCCGAAACAGCAGCAAAGCGCGAGAGCCTGGCAAACCTGAACCAGCGCCGCTATTCGCCAGCGGGCGGGCGCGCAGCATGGCCCGGCGCGTGGCGCTACCGGCGCGCGGACAAACGCTAGCCTCGACGGGTAATTGAATGGGGCGTTCAGAAAAGTTGTTGCCGCCTGTGCAATGCACAGTCGAGCGAGCCGCGGCGCCGACCGCTGGCAAGGTGTCAGCGCAGCCTGAGAATTGACGAAAGTCGTTACGAGAAGAGGCGTTAGCCAGCGGGGGCGGATTATAGAACCGCCCCAAAACCAGGGTCAAGGCGGGTTCTTGACCAGCGAACTGGTCCCAAGTGTTTTATTGATAATGGGTTGCGGCTTAGTGCCCGGGCAATGCCTGCCCCCGGCCGCCAGCAGCGCTAGCACGACTTCCGCGGGCCCGCGCATGCGCATATCGCTCCAAAACCAGGCGTGCACCAAGGTCATGCTGATGACCAAGCCCAGACCCCACCACCAGGGAGCCAGGTTTCGCGCTCTGACCAGACGCAGTATTCCGCAACAGGCTGCCGAATAGACCGCGACGTACCAGGCGACCACTGCCAGCGGTCCGAGGCGCCCTAGCGTCGAATTGCCGGCCGTGTCGGCAGCGGGCCAAACGGCCCAAAATCGGCCTGCCCGATAGCGCACAGCGCGCCACACGGCCGGCGCTCCTGCGGCCTGTATGTTGTGCCACGCCTCGCGATAGCAGGCCTGATCGCGCGCCGGCTGTTCGCGCCACGATGCCAGCGGATGTCGTGCCGACCAGTCGGCCTCGAATGCGGCGGAATCCCAGGGTCGGTTCGCTCGCGCATCGCCCAGGTGTCGAAAGAAATAGGGATTGTTTGCCAATAGCAACGTAAAGCCGCCATGCGTCGTCAGAGCCACCGGGCGGCCAAACAGCAGCCAGTTGCGGGCTGTCCAGGGTGCCAGTGTGGCGCACAGGCAGAGCACCGTTACGCCTGCGGTTTGCCATCCGCGCCGGCCGCCGCCCGACCACCAGGGCAAGAACGCCACGCCGCAGACCACCAGCGGCGCAAACGTTGGCCGACACAACAGCGCCAGCCCCCACAAACCGCCCACCAGGGCACCGCCGCGCCAACAAATGCCTGCCGACAAGCCCGCGACTCCCGGCCCGGTTAGCTCGCGCCGGTACCAAATGAGTGCCACCCAGGTGGCCACGGCCAACAGCGCGGCCAAGGTCTCGGTCATCACCAAGCCCGACTGATTCACCAAGATGGGGTCGCAAGCGACCAAGAACCCGGCTGCTTGCGCTCGGCGCCCCAAGCCCAATTGGCGGCCCAACCAGACGGTCAATAGCACCGTGGCCAAACCCCAAGCCAGGTGCAGCGGGCCGAGCGTCCAGCGCAGATCGGTTTGACCCGGCACACAGGCCGACAGCACCAGGGGATAGAGTGGCGGCCGGATGGCAGTCGGGTTCCCGCCGTAGCCAAACACGCCGGTCGAAACAAACTGACGTGCCAGCGCCGCGTAGCCATCGGGGTCGGTTTGCAGGGCGCCAGGTCGCAGCACCGCCGCGCCGCGTACGATCAGCGCCACCAACACGACCGCGGCCAACTGGCCACGCGCGTGTCGCCACCTGGACACCGATGGCGGCAACGTTCCGACCAGCAATTGGCGACACACCTCGGCATTGTACAATGCCCCGGGCTTGGCGAGCGAGTTGTCGGCCCGTTTTGCCGGCCAGCCAGATCCGCCTGGCTTTCGCCTTTTCTTTCGACTGCCCGCACTGCCCCTTTGGTAATCATGCCAGCCTTGCCGCTTACCCATCGCATTGCGCACTGGCTGGTGGCCCAACGGTGGGTTCTGCTAGCCGTGGCCGGCACACTGTCGGTACTCGCCTGGGGCCCCTCGGGCCAGCTCAAGTTCGATCGTTCGATCGAAAACATGTTTGCCTCGGACGACCCGGTGTTGGCGCCTTTCTTGCATGCGAAGCGGGTATTTGGCGGTCACGAGATTGCGCTCGCGGCCTATGTCGATCCCGAGCTCTTGACCACGGCGGGCCTCGAACGGCTCGATCGCCTGACCCGGCAACTGGCGGCCGTGCCCGGTGTGGACGACGCCCTGAGCCTGACCAGCACGCCGGCTGGGGTGCAACTGGCGGAATCGGATTTGCTGGAACCGTTTGTCGCGCTGCTCGAAGGTTATGCCGTGGGCTCCGACCGCCGGACCGCGGCCGTGCTGTGCATGCTCAAGAGCGAGAGCGAAGCGCAGGCCGACAGAAACCAAACCGTCGATACCCTGCGGCGGTTGGTCACCGCGCACAGCCCCACGGGCGTATTAACTGGCGAGCCCGTGATGGTGGTCGATGGATTTCGCTATTTGGAACAAGATGGGCTGTTGCTGGGCCGCGCCTCGACGCTGTTATTGATGCTGACCATCGTGATCTGTTTTCGCAGCCTGCGGTGGGTGCTGGTTCCGGTGGCGGTGGTGAATGTGACGTTGCTATTGACCAAAGGCTTGTTGGCGGTGGGCGATTTTCGCCTGAGCATGGTCAGCTCGATGTTGTGGGCCATCATCACCGTGGTGGGGGTGGGGATGGTGGTGCATGTCATTCTGCGGTTTCGCGAGGAACGGCACCGCGGACGCACCCCTCACGAAGCGCTGTTGGTTTCCGCCGGCGTGTTGTTGATGCCGATCGTGTGGACCTGCCTCACCGACACCGCCGGGTTCGGCGCATTGTTGGCCGCCAAGGTTGGCCCGGTGCAAGACTTCGGCAAAATGATGACCATGGGTTCGCTCCTGGCACTCTTGAGCGTGGCACTGGTCTTGCCGGGACTAGCGCTCTGGGGTCGTCTCGATGCCGACCCCCACCGGGCCTGGGGCGAAGGCAATCTCGACTGGGGGCTTGATCGCATTGTTTCCGCGGTCGAGCGACACCCCGGCCGAATTGCCCTGGCCACGCTGGTGGGCGTGGTGTTTGCGTCGAGCGGCTATTGGTGGCTCGAGGTGGAATCGGATTTCACCAAGAATTTTCGCGCCTCGAGCCCCGTGGTGCGCTCCTACGCGTTTGTGGAAACCAACCTGGGCGGGGCCGGCGTGTGGGATGTCGTGTTGCCCGCGCCCGCCGTGCTCACGCGAGAGTTTCTCGATCAAGTGCGCCAGCTAGAACGCCGGCTACGCACCGAGGTCCGCGTACCGAACCACCCGACCCGAGAACTCGGTTTGACCAAGGTGCTGAGCTTGACCGACTGCTTGGACGCCATGAACTTACCCGACGCGGTGCCGCTGGAATTCGCACTCGAGCAGTTTTCGCAGCAAATGCCCGGCGTCTGGCGAGCGCTGTGGGGAGAAGATGCCGCCAGGCCGGGCGAGCATTATTTGCGGATCATGCTGCGTGCCCGCGAACGCCAGTCGTCATCGTACAAGAACCAGTTGATTGGCCAGGTCACGCGCATCGCTCGCGAGGAGTTTCCCGCAGCGCAGACCACGGGGTTCTTCATCCTGCTGACCAAGCTGATCGACAGCATGCTGGCCGATCAATGGGTTACCTTTGCAATTGCCACCGCTTTGATCGGCGTGATGATGTTCGTGGCTTTTGGTAGCGCGAGACTGACCATTGCCGCGCTGGTCCCTAACCTGTTGCCAAACCTCACCGTGCTAGGGCTGATGGGTTGGTTCAACTACAAAATCAACATGGGGGCCGCCATGATCGCTGCGGTGTCCATGGGTCTGGCGGTCGACAGCTCCGTACACTACATCACCGAATTTCGTTGGCATTGCCGGAACGGGCTGAGCCACATCGAGGCCATCGCACGGGTGCACCAGAGCGTGGGGCGCGCGGTGGTGTTTTCCACGCTGGCACTCATGGTAGGGTTCAGCGCGCTGTGCCTGAGCCAGTTTGTGCCGCTGATTTATTTTGGCGTACTGGTGAGCGTTTCGCTCTTTGGTGGCATGCTAGGCAACCTGTTCCTGTTGCCGCTTTTGCTTCGCTACCTGGCGCCCCGAGAACCAGGTTCCTGAATAGCCCGCGCTTGCACCTTCCCGCACGCGAAAGTGACGGGCCAGGAACTCCACCACCGCGAAAGCCGGACGGTTATCCAACACCGAGGCGTGCAGGACGGCGCATTAACCGACAATCCGGCGGAGTCTAACTTGAGCGTCCACATTGAAAATGCAACCACTGAGACACGGAGACACGGAGGGAAAGCGCATGGAGAAGAGCGAGCGAAAGCAGGTGATGGAGAACTCGGCGGCAGCGCTATCGCAGAGAAAACACCGCCGACTGAGCGAGTGAAGCGCGGAGCGGCATGGCATGGTGCGGCGCGTGCTGTGAATGTCGGCCGGTTGCCGGTTCTCCGTGGTTAATGTCGTGGTGAATGATGCAGGTCAGACGGTGCATTTTCAAGCAACTACAACATCCCGCACGCCCGGTGGCGTCAGCGAACTCTTGAAGCGCGGTCGCGCGAATTCCTGACCCCGCGAAAATTCGCGCCGCGGGGCGTTTCGACCCTGGCAGACGGCGCAGGTTAGACGGTGCAGGCACAGGGCGCGAGGAGACGGCGCACGCTAGACGTTGGCGCCTTCTTTGTTGGCGCTGCGAATCTCGCGCTCGAAGGCGGCTTCTTTCGCCCGGCGGCTCGGCCGACAGACGACGAACAGCCCTCCGCCAATCACCATGGCCACCACGAAATAGGGAAGCACAAAATCCTTCCCAGCGGGCGCCGCAGCCGCTTCATCTTGCGCAAGCGCCAACCCCGGCCGAGCCAAGGCGATCAGGGACCCCAGCAGCGCCGTGGCCCACGGTCGCAGACTTACCCGAGCGGACCACTGTTGCGGCGCGCGGACGACACGCCAAGCATGCTTGCCAGTTCTCAACACCATGAACCCATTCTCAAGGTGACGATGCGGCGCGGTGTGGGCGGCATCGATTCGCGCCTGGGAACAACCTGCGCGGCCGCCGTGCCAATTCCGCACAGGCCCCAGTGTAAACCGACCTGGCGCGCCTGAACAGTCGCCGGAAAAAACCGTCGCCCGAGCCGGAACTGCTAATAATGGGCCAGCTCGACCTGGTCGCTCGACTCGCCTTCCGACGCGGTATCGATGCGGCCCGTAAAGCGGCAGCCGACGCGGTACATCTTGCGGCCGTCGATGACGAGCGGGGTGGAGTAGACCACTTCGGCAGTCATGTAGGTCAATCGCGGCGGTAGACCCAGGGCGATGACGATGGCGTCCCAATCGGGCCGGGCTGGAATGACAAAGGCCAGGCCCGACGTGGATATGTCGCGGCAGGCGACCATCTGAAACGCTTCGCGATCAGGAACTTCGCCACCGTAATACGCGGCCACCAGTTGACGCATCGGGAACTCTCGACGCACCGTTTGGCGGCGTTCGTCGGGGCGCTTGGCGGGGGTCGGTGTCTGACCTTCGAGAATCGCCAGGCACAGGCCCCCATCGTGATAATAACCGCGATTGCGCCCCGCGTGTTTGGCGGCATAGAGCGCGGCGTCGGCGCGCTGGATGAGCGCCGCCGAATCGTCTCCCGTGGCGGCCTCGGCCAGACCCACGCTGGCGGTCACTCGCAATTCGGCGCCGTGAAAGTGAAACTCGGTACCACGCACCGCGTCGAGCGCGCGCTGCACCGCGCGCTGGCCTTCGGTCAAGTTGGTGCTGGGCAGAATGACGGCAAACTCTTCTCCACCGTAGCGGGCCACCAGGTCCATTTCACGCATCGTGGCCGACAACACCTGGGCCACCCCACGCAGCACCTGATCGCCCGCCTGGTGACCATGCGTGTCGTTAAACTTCTTGAAATAATCGACGTCGACCAGCATCAGCGAGACCGGCGTGCCCCGACGCCACCATTCGGCCACGCGACGCGTAAGGTGCTCATCGAACTCTCGACGATTCGACATCCCCGTCAATTGATCGGTGCGGGCTTCCGTCCGCACCAGGTGCAATTGCGATTCCTTTTCCTTCAAATCGATTTGGGCAACTACCAGATCTTCCTTGAGTTGCGCATTGGCTTCCAGCAGCTTTTGGACCTGCTGTTGCAGGTGACCGGCCAAGGGCGCGCCATCCACCAGACCTCGCAGCTCGCCGTCGACCGAATCGACACAGGCCGCGTGTTGGCCCACGTAGTCGCTTACGTTCTTGGCAAACTCTTGAAGACCATCGAGGATCTGATGCGCGTGGTTCATTTCTTCCTGAAGCGCCACATCGGAAACGTGCGCCGTCCGGGCGGGGCCCCGCGACACGGCGGTTTCGCTGCCACCCAAATGGACTTGCACATCCGACGAGGCGAGATGGCTGCGGCGCCGGCGTTCCAGCCCCACGCCCGCCGCCACACCTGTGGCCAGCGTGGTAGCCGTGGCCAATAGGCCCCACACGATAAATGACATGCCGGCACCTTGCCGATC
>CAYSXM010000099.1:0-9767 GCA_964434905.1 uncultured Pirellulales bacterium
TCGGCCAAGGTCATGCCGGCGCGAGCGAGTGCCTTCTGGGTGGCGGGCACTGGTCCGGTGCCCATCACGGCCGGGTCGACCCCCGCCACGGCAGTCGCCAGCACGCGCACCAACGGCTTCAGACCCAGCGATTTGGCTTTCTCCTCGGACATAATCAAAAGCGCCGCGGCACCGTCGTTGAGCGGCGAGCTGTTGCCCGCGGTAACGGTTCCCATGCCGGGAACAAAGGCCGGCTTGAGCGCGCCAAGCCCTTCGAGGCTGCAATCGGCACGCACGCATTGATCGGTATCTACCAGCACGCGATCGCCGTTATCGTCCTTGCCCCAGATCGGCACGATCTCGCGGCGAAATCCGCCCGCCGCTTGGGCCTGGGCCGCGCGGTGGTGGCTGCGTACTGAAAAGGCGTCTTGTTCCTGCCGGGTAATCCCCTGCGACATCGCCAAAAACTCGGCGGTGAAACCCATGTTGAGCGCCGCCTTCGACGTGCGGTGGAACATCTTGGGGTTGGGGTCCACCCCCTTGTCCATGGGAATGTGCAGCATGTGTTCCAGGCCGCCCACCACGTGTACGTCTTCGAACCCGGCCATGATCGAGTGGGTGGCCTGGTTCAAGGCTTGTAGGCTAGAGCCGCACAGGCGGTTCACCGTGGCGCCTGCCGACTCGATCGGCAACCCGGCCAACAGCGCCACATTGCGCGCGGCATTCATGCCCTGTTCGCCTTGCTGTTGGGTATTACCCAGCACAACATCCTCGATCTCTGCAGGGTCGATGCCCGACCGTTCGACCAGTGCCTTGATGACCGTGGCGGCCAGGTCGTCGGAACGAACTTCGCGAAACACACCCTTGTCTCGGTGTGCTCGGCCGACCGGAGTCCGCACGCAATCCACGATCACGGCACGCTTCATCGATCTGCACTCCTCTATCAAACGACCGCCGGCAGATTGCCGACCGCGGGGGGCTATGTTCGGTGATTGGGGTTCAAGGTTCTTCTATGAAGTTTCGTGATTTCCGCGGCCATCGCCGCTCGGGGGGCCGGCCACGGCCAAGCCGCCAGGTTTGGACCGGTCTTGCTAGTTGGGATAGAACGTGCGGCCGCTCTTGGCCATCGCTTCGAGCATACCCGTGGGGCGGGCACGCGCGCCCAGATGTTCGAGCGGCTTGAGCAGCTCGATCAGCTTGGCGGCTCCGATCGTGTCGGCCCAGAACAACAGGCCCCCCTTGAACGGTGGGAAGCCGGTGCCGAAGATCAGCCCCAGGTCGACGTCGCGCGGGTCGCGGACCACCTTGTCTTCTAAAATGCGTGTGGCCTCGAGCACCATCGGCAGGAACAGCCGGTGGATGATGGTCTGTTCATCGAACGACTGGGGGGCCCGCAACAGCGGCTTGACCACGTCGGCCAAGGTGGGGTCGGGTTCGCCCTTGCCCTTCTTGTCCTTGGGATAGCGAAAGAAGCCGGCGCCCGTTTTCTGGCCCAGCCGCTTGGCCTGGAACATGGCGGGCAGCAAGGGCGATTCGACGACGCGATCGGGGAAGGCGTCGTGCATCACCTTGCCGGCAAACAGCGCCGTGTCGATTCCCACCACGTCGTACAGGGTGATCGGACCCATCGGCATGCCGAACTTGGTCGCTGCCCGTTCGATGTGCTTGATTTCGGCACCGTCGAGCAACAGCTCCAGCGCTTCGTTCATATAGGGGAGCAACAGCCGGTTCACCAGGAAGCCGGGGCCGTCGTTGACCACGATCGGCGACTTGCCGATCGACTTGGCAAATGCCACGGCCGTCGCGGTGGTCTGGTCGCTGGTGTGGCGACCGCGAATCACCTCGACCAGCGGCATGCTGCGCACGGGGTTGAAAAAGTGAATGCCGCAGAACCGCTCGGGGTGCTTCAACGACTCGGCCAAGCGACCGATGGGAATGGTCGAGGTATTCGAGGCCAAGATCGCGTGGGGCCCCAGTTGGGCTTCGATGCGAGCGTATAGCTGCTGCTTGATTTCTACGTTTTCCACCACCGCTTCGATGACGAGATCGCAGCGGCCGAATTCACCATCGACCGTGGTGGCGTTGAGCAAGGGGGCAAATTCCACGGCCTTCTTGCCGTCGGGACCGCGCAGAGCCTTGTTGAAAGAGACTTCTTCGAGAACGCCGGAGGCCCCCTTGGCCAGCGCCGGTGCGAACGCGTCGTTGAGCGTCACCGGAATTTGCTTTCGCAGCGTGGCGGCGGCAATGCCGGCCCCCATGATGCCAGCCCCGAACACACCCACCGATTTGATCTCGCCGGGCTGCACGTCCTTGGCCTCGATGCCGCGATCCTTCTTGTTGCGTTCCATCAAGAAGAAGACGTTGATCAGCGCGCGATTGACCGGGGTGCCAAACAAGTTGGCCATGCCCTGGGCTTCGATCTGGCCAGCCCCCTCGATGTCTTTGTCGGCGGCTTCGATCATTGCGTTGAGGGCTTCCAATGGGGCGGGATACTGCCCCTTGGTCTGGCCCTGGATGTAGCCATTGGCCATGGCGGCCAGGAAGCCCAGTTCGGTGCCGTCGATATCGATGGGCCGATTCCACACTTCGCGATCGCGTTTCCAATCGCCGGTGCGCTGTTCGCCGCGGATGACGCCGATCGCAGCCGCCTCGATTTTGGCGGCCGAAGTTACATCGCAGGCCAACCCCATTTGATAGGCGGCCTGGCCGTCGAGCGATTCACCGCCGCAGATCAGTTCGATGGCATTGCCCAGGCCGATCATGCGAGGCACTCGGGCGGTGCCACCCCAGCCGGGGAAAATGCCGATTTTGACCTCGGGAAAGCCAAGTTGCGACTTGCGGTCGTCGGCCATCACACGGCGATCGCACCAGCACGACAGTTCGCCGCCGCCCCCCAGGGCCATGCCGTCGATGGCGGCCACGGTGACAAACGGCAACTGCGAAAACCGCTGCAGCAGCTTGCGGCCCCGCGTACACATGTCGACCACCTGGTCGCGTGTAATCTGCTTGGCGGCGGCAAACTCGGTAATGTCGGCCCCTGCGATGAAGGCACCGGGCTTGCCCGAACGGACCACCAGGCCCGCCAGGTTCCCTCGCGCGGCCAGTTGATCGAGATGGCCGTTTAGCTCTTCGAGCACGTGCTGCGAAAGCACGTTGGCACCCTTGCCGGGGGCGTCGAAGGTGAGGACCGCGATATCGGGTTCGGGCATCGACAGACGAATCGTGGCTTCGGCCATGCCAAGAGCACCTGGGCGGGAGATACGGGAAGGGGAGGATTTCGGGAAGCGAATCAGGCCAGGTACGTCTAGCCCGACCGCGCGGCCGCCGCATGGTGCGCGAGTTCCTGGAGAGGAACTCGGCAGGTGATGCGGTGCGGTTCTTTGCCTTATACCACGGTGTCGGAGCCCCCACACGGTGCGGCACGCCCAATTCTTTCTATAATCATCATGAGTTCCATCAATAGTGCGGTCGGGGCAAGTGCAACCCTCGTCGTGCAACGCCGGATGGCCTTTTTGAGGAAACGATCGCAGCGGTCGCGCTGGACGCTTATCAGCTAGAATCCCGCCCGCTGGGTTCACCCGCACACCTTGGTTGGCCGATCGGGCAATTTGTTTGGATGGCGCCGTTCGCCAACACTTGCTCCGCAACGCGCGATCACGCGTGCCCGAGCAGGCGCCGCGACTTCCGGTTACGATGCGTCACTCCGTGGTCGAACTCCACGCACGGACGATGCGATGGGTGCCGTCGCGAAGCACCATTCCCCCATTTCCCACCCCCTACTCGCATGCTCACCTCGAACGGTTGTCAATTACGCCGCGCGGCCCTGTGGCGGGCGCTGGCGGGACAGGGCGCGCCCGACGCGATCCTGATTACCTCGCCTGCGCACCTGGTCTATTTGGCCAACTTCTGGATCGACCCCTTCCAATTCCGCGCGGCCAATGCCACCGCGACGATGCTGTTGACCCCCGACGGCCAGGCCACGCTGGTGGCCGACAACCTGCTCGGGGTCTTCGCAGAACAGGCGCACGTGGACCGCGTTCAGTCGGTGCCCTGGTACCGCGGCCGCGAGTCGGCCCGCGATCGAGCCGGGGTGCTGGCCGAAGCCGTGGCGGAACTGCTGGCGACCGTGCACGGCACCCGGCTGGGGTTCGAGGCGGGGCACACCCCGTCGGCCGCGGCCGACGCCTGGCGCGGCGGTCGATCCGGCGCCACGGTGTGCGACGTTTCACCCGCCTTGCGTACCCTGCGCCGCACGAAACACCCCGACGAACTGGCCGTGATTGGCCGGTCGCTGGCTGCCTCCGACGCGGCGCTCGCCGCGGCCTTTGCACAGGCCAGGCCGGGCATGACTGAGCTGGATTTGTTCCGGCTCGTGCAGCGCACCGCCAGCGAGACTCTGGGGGCACCCGCCTGGATCTACGGCGATTTCCTGTCCGGTCTTCGTTGCCAGAAAGGAAGTGGGCCGGCCAGCGGGCGAGTGATCGAGCCGGGCGACCTGGTGTTGCTCGACTATTCCGTGGTGGTCCATGGCTACCGGGGCGATGTGTGCCACACGTTTGTCTGCGGTGGCCCGGCCAGCGACCCGCTACGTCGGCTGTACGACGCCTGCCAAGGGGCGCTGTCGGCTGGCGCGGCAGCGCTGGCACCCGGCCGCGAGGCGCGGTCGATCGATCAGGCGGTTCGCGCGGTGTTCGCGCGCCAGAATATGGAAGAAACGTTCACCTCGCACAGCGGACATGGCCTGGGGTTGGGGCACCCCGACCCACCCTACCTGGTCAGGGCTAGCGACGATGTGCTCATGGCCGGCGACGTGGTGGCGGTGGAGCCGGGGCAGTATATCCCAGGCGTGGCAGGCATGCGGTTCGAACACGACTATCTGGTCACCGCCGACGGAGGCCAGCAATTGTCGAAGCATGCCATGCGATTCGAACAAGATTAGCTCGACCGCGCTTTTGCCGGTGCCCATCGCTTCCCTGTCTGCCGGAATTGCCCAGCTACTCAGGTGGCCAGATGCCAGGCCACTTGCTGGGGGGGCCCGTGGCTTGGTCGGGAGGCCGCGGCCTGTTGTGGCAGCGAATGTGCTCTGGCCGTGGGGGACTGGTTTTGCCACACTCTCGCCCCCTGCCGGTCGGCCACCGACCGCAGGGCCTGTCCCGAATATTTCGCCGTTCTCCAAGGAGTGCGTCGCCATGCAACGCTTGAGCAACTTTCTGATGGCGGCGACTTGCATCGCGGTGGCCGCTACGGTCGCTAGTACGCCGGCCACCGCTGGTTGGAATCCGTTTCGCAAAACATCGACGCACCAGGAAACCCCGCGCGATCCGTTTTCGACCGCCGCGGGGGGCGGCAGCGAGCACCGGCAACTCGTGGCCGGCCGGCCGCTGATCCACTCGGCCGTGGCGGCCCCTGGGGCTTGGTTGTCGCGCGTCGGTTCCGGCACGAAGAACATGCTTTCCGGCGCTGGCCGCGCGCTTACCTTCCAGAAGTTCCGCCAGTCGAACGAGCCTCAGACCGTCAGCCATTACCAACCGTGGGGACAGTCCACTTCCACCCGCGACAGCGCCAGCAAGAAGGGCAAGTCGGGCGGGTGGTTCCGTTCCGGCGAAGCAGGGCCACCAGAGACCGTGCAAGATTGGATCGCGCAGGACCGGCCCGAATTCTGACAAGGCTGCCCTGCGCCGGACTGCAAGCCGCGCGTCGAGCGCTGGGTGCCCTGGCTGGTACACACGGTTCTTATTTGACGCTCGCTGTGTCAGCCGCTATCAACGCGGCAGTCGCCCCGAATTGTTCAACCCGAATTATTCATGAGCCGTGGCACAGCGGGGCCGAGGTTCATGAATTGTCCGGGGTCCCTCGCGAGGGCCGCCGCGATTCTGGTGGCCGCCGAAGCTGGACCCGATCGAGCGCAGGCCGTCATGTCCGCAATCCGAACTCCCCAGTGGTTGCAAGCCGTGGCGTGTGCCGGATGCGTGGCTGGGGTGCTGGCCGTGGCCGCAGTCTGGCCGGGAACATCTGCCGGCGCCGAGCCCGACGCCGCGCCGGCCTGGCGCTATCCGGATCATGTGCGGCTGCTCGACGCGATCGGCCCCGACCATCTGCCGCGCCGCATTCGCACGCTGGACCAATGGCAGGCTCGCCGGCGCCACATTCTGGAACAAATGCAAGTGGTGATGGGCCCCTGGCCCGGCCCCGAACGGCGCGTGCCGCTCGATGTGGAGGTGGTGTCCGAAGAGCAAACGCCGCGGTTCGTGCGACGCCAGGTGCGCTTCACGCCCGAGCCGGGCGACCGTGTGCCTGCCATTTTGCACCTGCCGACCGGCACGCAGGGTGCGGACAAACTGCCGGCCGTGCTGTGCCTGCACCAAACCACGGCCGTGGGCAAGGCCGAACCTGCCGGGCTGGCCGGCTTGCCCAATCTGCACTATGCCGCCGAATTGGCCGAGCGCGGATTCGTGACGCTGTCGGTCGATTATCCCAACTATGGCGAGTACAAGTTCGACCCCTACGCACATGGCTATGTTAGCGCCACGATGAAGGGTATCTGGAACCACAGCCGCGCGGTCGACCTGCTGTGCAGTTTGCCCCAAGTCGATCCCCACAGGATCGGCGTGATCGGCCATTCGCTGGGGGGCCACAACAGCTTGTTCGTGGCTGTGTTCGACGAGCGATTGCGGTGCGTCGTGTCGTGCTGTGGGTTCTGCGCGTTCACCCACTATTACGGGGGCGACGTCACCGGATGGAGCCACCGGGGGTACATGCCGTTGATCGCCGAGCGATACCACGCGCGCGGGGTCGAGCTGCCGTTTGACTTTCCCGAGGTGCTGGCCGCCCTGGCTCCCCGGGCCTGCCTGGCGGTGGCCCCGGTGGGCGACAGCAATTTCGATGTGGCTGGGGTGGCGCTGTGCGTTTCGAGCGCCGCCGAAGTATATGGCTTGGCACAAGTGGCCAATCGGCTGGCCGCCATTTATCCCGATGCCGAGCACGATTTCCCACTTGCCGCTCGGCAAGCGGCCTATGCCTGGCTCGAACACTGGCTTCCAGCGCCCTAGCCGGCCGGTTGAAGATTTCAACGCACTGCTAGCCAGCCGGCCCAACAGCCTGGGCGGTTCGTTGCGCCGCCACAACTAGCGAAGCGGCCAGGTAACCGCCCAGGGGGGATTCTCTTTTTTTGACAACCCCCTAGAGCCCGGATTACCATCAAGCCAACGATGCGAAGGTTTTTGCCCCACGACACTTACCCCGAATTATTCATGAGCCCTCTGCTGCGGAACCGTCTCGCGATGCCGGCTTGGGCCGGATTGCTAGCCTTGCTGGTTCCGGTAGCGGTCGCTGAAGCACAAGCGCCCTCGTTGGTTTATATGTTCCCGCACGCCGTCGTGCCGGGACAGGCCACGGACCTCTCACTGTATGGTGCTGCGCTCGAGGGCGCGCACCGGCTGTGGACCAGTTTTCCTGGTACTTCCGAACTAGCTCCCGGCGTAGAGAACAACGGCCAGGCGGCCGATCACGTGGTGTTTCGCGTGACCGTTCCAACCGACTGCCCGGCCGGCGTGACGGGAGTGCGCGTGGCGACTGGCCGGGGCGTATCGGAAACACGGCTGGTGCTGGTCGACCCCCTCGCGGCGACGGTCGATTCGGGCGCGAACAAAACCATTGCCACGGCCCAGGAAGTGACCTTACCCACGGCGATCGACGGCACTTGCGAGGCGGAAAGCTTTGACTACTACCGTTTTTCGGCCGTAGCTGGGCAACACCTGACGGCCGAAGTGATCGCCCAGCGCGTCGGTTCCGCGCTCGACCCTGCCATTCGCCTGCTCGATGCGCAGGGCCAAGAGCTAGCCTATAGCGACGACGAGCCAGGCGTGGGGGCCGACAGCCGGCTGAGCTACCGGTTTGGCGAGGCGGGCAGCTATCTGATCGAAGTCCGCGACATTCGCTACCAGGGGTCCGCTGCGCATCGCTATCGATTGCGGCTGGGAGATTTTCCCTTGTGTAGCACCACTTATCCTCTGGGCGTGCGTCAGGGAACCACTGGCCGTTTGGCGCTGTTGGGCCCCGCCACGGGGGAAGTCTGGCCGTTCGCGGTGTCGGCCTCAGGGGGAAGCGTAGGGCAGCGTCTGGTGGTGCAAACTGCAGCCGGGGCCGGGGTGGCCTGGGTGCAGGTGGCCAGTAGCGACCTGATCGAGGCCATCGAGTTCGAACCCAACGACGAACCGGCCGCGGCGTCGCCGGTCGACTTGCCCGCGGCTTGGAATGGGCGTCTTGAAAAGCCGCATGATCGCGACTTCTTTCAGTTCACCGTTCAGGCGGGGCAGCGGTGGCAATTTGCCGGCCAGACGCGCACGCTGGGCTCGCCAACCGACCTGTTTCTGCGGCTGTATAAGGAAGACGGAACGCTCCTGGGTGAGGTGGACGACACCGGTCCGGGCGAAGGGGTGCTGGATTACACTTTTGCCGAGGCGGGCAACTATCGCTTGATGGTGGAAGACCTGCACCGTCGCGGAGGTCCGGAACAGGGATACCGGATCGAGGTTCGCCCCTATAAGCCTGGCTTTTCGTTGACCGTGGAAACCGATCGGCTGAACGCGCCGAAGCAGGGCGTGTTTGTGGCCAAGGTGACCGTGGCTCGCCGCGACTATGCCGGTCCGATCGCGCTGGCGGTCGAGGGAGTCGAGGGGTTGGCACTGGCCGGCAACGTGATCGCGGAAAACGCCAACGAAACGGTGCTGCGTGCCACGCTGCCGGCCCAGCTCGAACCGGGGCAAATGTTCCCGGTGCGCGTCGTGGGGCGGGCCACGATTGGCGACAGCCCGTTCGAAAGCGTGGCGGGTAACCTGGTGGCGCTTCGTGCTCAGTTCGCCGGCCTGCCGCAGCCTCCGGCCGAGTTGGATGGGGCGCTGGCGTTGGGCGTGGGACCGGTGTTCGGAGAGTTCCTGAAATTGACCACCGAACCGGTCGTGATGCTGCCCCAATTGGTGGGCACGTCGAGTTTCAAGGTGAAAGCCGAGAAGCTGAACGGCTTCGACGAGGCGATCGCGCTGGCTATCGAAGGGTTGCCCGCCGGTTTTTCCGCCGAAGTGAAGCCGATTGACAAGGGGCAAGGCGAAGTCGAAATCGCCATCAAGGGACCAGCCTCGTCGGCCGAGGGAGACATGCCGCTGCGAGTGGTCGGCACCTCGACCTTCCAAGAACAGCCGGGCCGGGCAGTGGCCGACTTGGTGCTGCGAGTCGTGCGGCCCATCGCCGTGACTCTGTCGCCAGCCGGGCCCATCAAGGCCGGCTCGACGCAAAATGTCAAACTGACTGTCGCCCGGTTTGGCGGGGCCACCGGCGCGGTAGCTATTGAGTTTCGCAATCTGCCGGCAGGGCTCAGCGTGCCGGCCATGATCAGCGTGGCCGAAGGACAAACCGAACTGGCCTTCGACGTGGCCGCTGCGCCCGACGCACGCATCGGTTCGGCAGGCGTGGTGTTGGTCGCGACAACTCTGGTAGGCGGCCGCGAAGTGGTCGTGATGAGCGACCCACTGCCGATCGAGGTGGTAGCGCCATAGTACCGAGAGAGAAAAATGGCCGGCTGAAGTGCGGAACCTGTGGGCTGACTGGATCACGATCAGGAAGATTGAATCGATCGCCAAGGGAGAATTGCCATGTACGCTGGAACCCTACGGTGGATTGCGGCCACCCTTTGCACAGCGGGGATCGCGTGCGGTTCCAGCGGGCTATTTGCCCAAGATCCTGCGCCTGCTGCCGAGCCTGCACCTGCTGCTGAGCCTGCACCTGCTGCTGAG
>CAYSXM010000100.1:0-9748 GCA_964434905.1 uncultured Pirellulales bacterium
GGGGCGCGCCTGGGTCGATAAGTAAAACGGTGTCTGTTCCAGGTGCAGTTCGGGGTTGGCCGCTTCGGCGTGCAACATCGGCGGCAACACCCGGTGATACAACGCCAGCGCGGTTTTAATCAGCGACGCCGCGCCCGAGGCCGGAATCAGGTGGCTGATCATCGACTTCACGCTACCCACCGCGATCGTCGGCTTGCTCCCCTGCCGGGGTCCGAAACAGGCCGACAGGGTCTTGATCTCCGTGGCGTCGCCCAGCGGAATGCCGGTGCCGTGCGCTTCGATGAGTTCAATACTGCCGGGGTCGATGCCGGCCGCCTCGTGCGCTCGGCGCACCGATAGCTCTTGGCCCGCCTGGCGCGGCGCGAGAATGCCGGCCCCCTTGCCATCCGACGCGACCCCCACGGCCTTGACCAAGGCGTAGATGCGATTGCCATCGCGCTCGGCGTCGCTGCGCCGCTTGAGCAACAGCATGCCGCAACCCTGGCCCAACAAGGTGCCATTCGAATGCGCTGAAAACGGGGCAATCTTGCCCGTCTTGCTCAGCGCTTCCAGGTGGCAAAAAGCTTGAGTCACCATCCCCGGAGTGCTCACCTGCACTCCGCCCACCAACACGGCATCGCACCGCCCGCTGTGCAGTTCGTGCAACCCTTGTTCCATGGCGATCAGCGCCGAGGCACAGGCCGCGTCGACCATATAGGCCGGCCCCTGCAAGTCGAGCCGGTTGGCGATCCGCCCCGCCAGAATGTTGTGCGTCAGACCGGGCACCGTTTCCGCGTTGAACGGCGGCAGGTTGCGTTTCAATTCGGCGCGGATCACGGCCAGGTCCGCCTCGTCGCGGTCGGGCTCCAACTGGCGCAGCACCCCCACCACTTGATCGAGCAAATAGCCGTTGGTGACCATCGTGAGCATGCCACGATTGACAAACAGCCCTCGCCCCACGATGACGCCGGTTTTTTCCCGGTTCAGCGGAGTTTCCGGAAAGCCCGCATCCGACAGCGCCTCGAGCGCGCAGCGAAACGCCAGGAACTGGTCCGGCTCGGCTCCCTCCACGCTCGAGGGCATGATGCCGTACTGCGCCGGATTGAACCGGCATAGATCGCCCAGGTAGCCCCCCCGCGCCGTATACACCCGATCGGGCAATTGGCCACTGGGGTCAGCGAACAACTCGGGCTGCCAATCGGGCGTGGGTTCGCTCACGCAATCGACTTTGCCCACAATGTTCTGCCAAAAGCGGCGCGGCGAATCGGCTCCTGGCAAGAAACAGGCCAGACCCACAATCGCCACATCGTCGGGTGGGGTGCGCGGCATCGAAGTGGCCATTACGAGGAGCTCCCCGTGATACGGTTCAGCGCCGCCGAACCAGCCCCTTCGAGACCTTCCACGATACCCACCAGCCGATTGCCACACAGCAACCACACCGTGGCGTTGTACGACGATTCATCGGTACCGGGTCCCACGCGGAAAATCGCTTCCACCGGTTCCTCGCCCACCGGACCGAAGCGATGGTATACCGCCACGCGATTGGGCAGCGGGCTGGTATCGAATCGAGCACGCGACCACAACATCGCCAACTGCGGACAGGCATCGAGCACCACCGGGTCGATCACCCAGCCCGCCGTGGCGTCGCGCCCCACCGTGCGCTCCGGAGAACTCGGCAGGAACAGGGCATCGATACCGCTATGGTCGTAGCCGCGCAGCTCGTGAATCGCTTGGAATAGCGGACCGTGGAACAGCCACCGTGCGTAGGCTTCGGGCACGCTCGATAGCGGGAAGTGCTCGGCAATGCGTTCCAAGGCAGGTGGATCGGGCGCCACGGGTCGACGCGCCGACAAAATTACCTGGGCTTCGTAGTGCATCCGCCGCGCTCGGCACGGGTCGACAATGCGCACCCTCCACGTTCCTCCCTCGGCAGAGCGGGTCACTGGTTCGGCACGTACCAATAGTTCGCGCGTGGCTTCGCTCACAATCACACCCGCCAGCGCGCGAACGTTTTCCACGCGCAGCACGTGCCAACTGGGGGGCGCCGCGGCGGCCGCCGTTTCGGCCATCAACTCGACCGCAAAACACAACGGCAAGACCGGCTTATCGTCGATGCGATGATCGTTCAAATAGGGTTGATGCGAGGGGTCGAGCAGCACCAACGCTTCGATGATGTCGTGACCCAAGGCACGCACCCGTTGCCCGCTCAGCAGCGGCGCGTCGACCGCCAGCAAATTGGCTTCCGCGGCCAGTTGTTCCGCCGCGGGCAACCAGGGGCCAGGCCCCAGCAGCACGCAAGGCTCTTCACCGGCCGGCTGGGCCAGTTCGGACACCACGGCCCGGCGCCCCGCGGTGACCTCCACCATGCCCACGCCACGCTCGACAAACTGCCGCGCGACCTCAGGCGTCACCATGCCGGCCCCCGCCCAGGGGCCCCAGTTCAGCGCCACGATGCGGCCCGGGCACACTTTGGCGAGCCGCGCCGCCAGACGATTCAAAATCTCGTTGGCAGCCGCGTAGTCGACCTGGCCGGGGTTGCCAAAAAAACCCGACACCGAGGAGAACAGCACCAGCGCTTTCAATTCGTGCGGGTCGACCAAGTGCAACAGCGCCAGGATGGAATCGATTTTCACGCCCACCACGCGATCGAAACTTTCCGCGGTCTTGTCGACGATCAAGCGATCTTCGATCACACCCGCCCCGTGGACCACCACGTCGATGCGGCCGTGGCGCAGGCGCACCGACTCGACCGCGCTGGCCAGGGCCGTTGCGTCGCGCACGTCGCACATGACATATTCCGCGCGGGCACCCCGCGCTTGCAAGTCAGCCAACGTGCGGCGGATTTCCCGCTCGGCCTCGATCAAGTTCACCTGGCGTTCGACATCGCGCGGTGTGAAGGGCTGCCCGCCCTGGCGCCAGGCGGCAATCACCGCTTGTCGCAGCGAGCCGGCATCGGCGGCCGAAACCCAGCGTGGGTCCTCGACCTCGGTCGGCGCCGCGGTGCGACCCAACATGACGAACACCCCGGGCGCGTGCTCTGCCAATTCCACCAGCACTTCCGCAGTGATGCCGCGCGCCCCGCCAGTGGCCAAGACCACGCTGTGCGGGTCGAGCCCCGGCACGGTAGTCCGCGGCGCCAACGGCGCCAGATCGCGCCGCAGCGGCTCGACCGTAAAACGGCGGCCCGTGCGCCAGCCAATTTCCACTGGTCCACCCAAGGCGAATTCGTGCAGCAGTTCCTGGGGACTAGGCGCCACGGAAAAATCGGCACTGCGAAACCGCGATTGTTCCCACTCCTTGGCCGCCACCTTGAGCACACCCGTCACGCCCCCGCGCCAGGGGCGACTGGCTTCGACCGGCTCGTCCAGGCGGAAACTGCCGCCGCCCAACGTGGCGGCCCCCACCAGGAAATTCCCCCGCGCGGTGGCCAACTCGGGCGCCAACGCCTGGAGCAAAAACAACAAGCCACGGACTTCGATCGCGTACCGCTCTCGCCAGGCCGCGTCGGTTGTGCCAGGATATTCGGCCGCCGCCGCCAAGGGTGCCAGGTGCAGCGCACCCGCCAGCGTGCCACAAGCAGAGCGCGCCCGCTCGATGGCCGCCTCGGCCGCGTCGCGCGACACCAGGTCTTGGGCGGTCAGCAAAACGCCCCGGTGGCCCGACGACTCCAGCGCCGCCAACACCCCCGCGGCCACGCCATGACCGTCGTTGGTCACCAAAAACGCACCGGCAGGTAAGCCCCGGTGTTCCACCGTCGCCAGCGGCGTTTCCACCACCGCCGCCACGCAGCGAGGGCAAGCAGCAACTTCGACTTCCGGTTTGCCAGGGCCCAAGCCTACCGGCGTGGATGCGTGGCCATTTCCCTCGGGCTGCACGGGCGCCACCGCTTGCGAAGCCGCAGCGGTGGGCACTGTGCCTGGCGACGCGGGGGCAGAGGATACCGCCGACGACCGGGCAGCGCCACCTTGGGTTGAATCGGCCAGCCGGGTGACTCCGTCGAGAATGCGGCGCATGGTCGAGGCGCCGCTCATTTCTTCCATGAACCAACTGGGTGGTTCAGAAATCTCTGGCAACGCGGCGCGACGGAACGCCCCCACGATCTCTACCCGCTTGATCGAATCGATGCCCAAATCCGCTTCCAAATTCGCGTCGAGCCCCAACAGATCGCGAGGGTAACCGGTTCGCTCGCTGATCACGCCCAGCAGCAAATCTTCCAACTGCGCCGGCGCCAAGGCGAACGTCGCCGCCGCCGCCGCCGTGTCGGGCAAGGGTGCCAAAACGCTGCTGGTTTCGCCGTCGCTAGATACAGCGCCCGCCAATTCCGCCACGCAGTCCAAAATCTGCCGCAGCGTCGACACCCCGCTCACACGCTCCATGAACCAGCTTGGTGGCTCCGCCACCGCGGGCAACGCCGCACGACGAAAGGCCCCCACAATCTCCACGCGTTTGATCGAATCGATGCCCAGGTCGGCTTCCAGGTTCGCCGTTAGCTCCAACATCTCGGCCGGGTAGCCCGTGCGTTCACTGACGATGCCCACCAACAACTCGCCCAAAGCGTGCGCCGACACGGCCGCTGCTGGTACCTGCGCCGCTGGCACTGGCACAGCCGCCGCTGGCACTGGCACAGCTGCCGGCGCGCAATCGGGCGCGGCGACGTGTGCCGGGCCAACCACCGCTGCGAATTCCGCGACGTGTCCGTGATCCGCTGCTTCGTGATGCACAGCCGGCCGAGCGCGCTCGAGCGGGCGAACCACCGTCTTCTCGTCGGTTGGTTTCGTCGGACGGGCCGCCGAAACGTGTGGCGCCGTTACCGGCGCCGCCAAACGTGGCGGCGCTGCGGTCGCTTCGAGTGGCACAGCCGACCCATACGTGGCTCCTCCGGTCGATGGTGCCGCGGCAGGCGCGCCGCTCAGATAGGCGGTCATCACCGCCTCTTGAACGCCTAAAAACGCCCGCATAGTGGCTTGAAAATCGGCCAGCGGATCGATCTCGCCGGTCGACAGCAAGCCGGGCCCGGACGCATCGTAGTGCAAGGACGAAACGTGGGTCGTCGCACCCGGGCGGGGCGCGGCAAGTGTGCCCGGTGCCTCGTGCGGCCAGCTTTCGGCCGGCGCTGCTGCCGCCGGGGAATCTGCTTCTTCCACGATCGGTTCCTGCCGTGCGAACGATTCGATGTACTGCGGTCCGGGCTGCGCGCCGTACGGCAGCGGCCCGTTCGGCTCGAACCCAGCTTGCGGCGCCCGCTGGTCTCCCGGTGGCACAGCCGCGAATTGCCCTGGCACATCGCGTTCCGAAAACAGCGCCACCCGGCTGCCAAACCCACGTGGCGGTTCCTGCGCCGCGCGTGCATACCCGCCGTTGATCAGCCAGAAATGCTTTGGCAACTCGGCCGGTGGCCGTGCGGCCTGCGACAGATCGACGGTGCGCAGCCCGCGACCGGCGTATAGTCGCTCGGTATCCACGCTCAGCCCCAGCACGAACAACTCGGCCAGGGCCGAGAGAAACTGCTCGACCCCGCGGGCCTCGTGGGTTTGCGTGGTGATCGTAACGTGCGGGCGATCGCCGAGCGTCTCCCGCACAAGCTTCGACAGCACGCCCTTGGGACCCACTTCGACAAACACGCGGGCGCCGGCCGCGTACATGGCCTCGATTTCCGAGGCGAATCGCACCTGGCTCACTAGGTGGTCGGCCAGGCGTGCCCGGATTGCCGGGGCCTCGGCCGGATAGACATCGGCCGTGGCGTTGGCAAACACCTGGCAGCGTGGCGCGGCGAACTCCGTGACCGACAGCGTCTCGGCAAATTGCTCTCGCGCCGCGGCGACCAAGGGGCTGTGAAAAGCGCAGGCCACGGGCAACGGCGTGGTTGCCAAATGGTGCTCGGCCAGCCGACGCGCGGCATGTTCCAGGCCCGGGCGGGTGCCGCTCAGAATGGTTTGCCGAGGGCTGTTCAAATTGGCCAGCCACACGTTGTCGCACTTGCCCAGCGCTTGAACGACCGTTGCTTCCGACGCGCCCACCGCCAGCATTTGCCCCAGTTCCGCTTGCTGCCCGCTGGTGGTTAGTTCCACAATGGCGCGGCCCCGCGCATGCGACAAACGCAACAAGTCGACATCGGAAAGACAACCGGCCGCCGCGAGCGCCACCAATTCGCCATAGCTATGGCCGGCCGTCAGGGCCGGCACCACGCCGCAGGCGCCAAGCAGCCGCGTTAGCGCCAATTCGCAAGCGCCCAAGGCGGGCTGCAATACATCGGTTGGCTTGAGAGCGTCGACCTGCTCTTTTCGGCGCTGTTCGCTAAACGCCGGCACCGGAAAAACATAACGGCTAAGCGGCCGGGCAAACGCCTGGGCCAGCACGGCGTCGGCCGTGGTGAAGGTCTCGTTGACCTCGGAAAACTCCACCGCCAGATCGCGCAGCATGTTGGGGAACTGCGAGCCCTGGCCCGGATACACAAACGCCAGCGGGGCCGTTGCGCCCCACGGTTCGGTGGCGTGAAACACGCCAGTGGGCAACGGCCGCACAGCGGGCCCGGTGTCGCTCAGGTGTTCGACGAGTGCGCCTAGTCGCAGCGCCAGTTGCGCCAAATCGTCGGCCAGGACCGCCGCGCGGGGACCACTCGCGGGGGGCGCCGCCTGACGGCGGTGCCAGGCCCAGGCGGTCTCCGCCAGGGTTACTTCGGCGCGGCTGGTGGCTAACTGATCTACCTGGGCAGCCAGCGAGCGCACTTTTTGCAAGAGAGCGGTTGGCGAGGTGCCCGCGAACAAGAGCAACTCTTGCGGCCGATCGGCGCGGGGCGCCAACTGGGTACGTGGTGCAGCATCGGCGCAATATTCCTCGAGCACGGCGTGGAAGTTGGTGCCGCCAAAACCGAACGAGGAAATGCCCGCCCGCCGGGGTGTGGGGCCGCCGATCCAAGGGCGCAATTGGCTGTTGACGTACAGTGGCCCGTCGACCAGCCCTCCCTTGGGGTTCGGTTTTTCAACATGCAGCGTGGGGGGCAATACCCGGTGATGGATCGCCAAGGCGGCCTTGATCAAGCCGGCCACCCCGGCCGTACACTTGGTGTGGCCCATTTGCGATTTCACGCTGCCGATGGCCGCATGTTCCGCGGGCGCTCCCGCGTCGTCGAGCACCTTGGTCAGGGACAGGCACTCGGTCATGTCGCCCACCGCGGTGCCGGTGCCATGCGCCTCGAACAGCCCCACCGTGGCGGGACTGAATCGCGCCTGGGCATAGGCACGCCGCAGGGTCAGCACCTGGCCTTCGTGTCGCGGGGCGGTCATGCCCTTCGAGCGGCCGTCGGAGGCGCCCCCCACGGCGCGCACCAAAGCGTAGATCCGATCGCCGTCGCGTTCGGCATCGGCCCGACGCTTCAGCACCACCGCGGCCAGGCCTTCGCTAATGGCGATGCCATCGCTCGAGGCATCGAAGGCCCGCGATCGCCCCCGCGGCGACAAGGCCCCCGCCGTGCCAAAACACAGATAGCTGAACGGGCTTTGGAGCGTGTCGACACCCCCGGTGATCGCCATGTCGGCGGTGCCGGACGACAATTCCCGGCACGCCAGATAAATGGCCGCCAAAGACGAAGCGCAGGCCGCGTCGACCGTGTAGTTCACGCCACCAAAATCGAAGCGGTTGGCCACCCGCCCCGCGATCACGTTCATCAAGATTCCGGCAAAGCTGTCCTCGGTCCATTCGGGCAATTGAGACCACAAACGCTCGTCGGGGTTCTCGATGAACTGGGGCAACATCGACCGCACCGCATAGTTGGCCCCTAGCTCCGCGATGCCTCCGCCGGCGCCGAACATAACGCAGGTGCGCTCTTTGTGCGGATTGCGTTGCTCGTAGCCCGCGTCGGTCAAGGCGCGGTGTACTAGCTCCAACGCCAGCAATTGGATCGGCTCGATGCTCTTGATGGCGGCGGGCGGAATGCCGAACTTGATCGGATCGAACGGCACGTCTTTCAAGAACCCGCCCCAGCGGCTGTAGATTTTATCGCGCGCCTTGCGGTCGCCATCGAACCAGCGCTGCCATTCGAAGCGGTCTGGGGGAATCTCGTCGACCAGGTCGCGGTTGGCCAGCACGTTGCTCCAATACGACACCAGGTCGTGCGCGCCGGGTAGCAAGCACGACATGCCCACGATGGCAATATCGAGCGTGGGCGGAGCGGGCGCCTCGCGCGGTTCGATGGATAGCCGGGGGCGAGCCGCCCCGTGGGCCAGCCTGGCCACGGCATCACGGCTAACCTCTTCGTGCAATTGCCGAGTGGAAAGCACCTCGGTGCGCAGCGCCGCCAACTGGCCGATCATGTACATGCCTTCGCGGCGCTGTTCGTGATCGTCGACCGAGACCAGTTGGCTGTCACCCGTCTCGGCATCGTTCTTGCGCGCCACCCCCTTCGAGGCGATTCGCAACCGCCCCAGGTTCAGGTTTTCCAGTTCCTCGCGAATGGCTTCCGGGGGGACCTGGCGGCGTTTGAGGTCGCGTTTTTCCTGTTCAAAGGCCGTATAGAACGGGGTCTCCGCGCAGCGCGTGGCGTGCCCCGGGCCAGTTTCCAACAGCACCGTGCGGGCCGTGTGCAGTGCTTGTTGCTGGAACTCCTGCACGATCGCGCCGGTGCTCACGATCTCGTGCGTGAACAGATAGCCGGTGCCCAACAGCACGCCGATCTTCATGCCACGTTCGACCAGCGGTTGCGCCAACGTGGCCACCATGGCGGCGCTGGTGGTGTCGTGAACACCGCCGGCGAATAGCACATGTACCCGGTGTGCTTCCGCGTCGGATAGCCCGGCGTCGAGCAGCACCTGAATCATGGTTTCCCAGAGCACGAAGCTGGTGCGCGGGCCGACGTGCCCGCCACACTCGCGCCCTTCGAAGATGAACCGCCGCGCGCCCTCGCTGACGAACATCGACAGCATGCCCGGCGAAGGCACGTGCAAGTAGGTGGTGATGCCGCGTGCTTCCAGCCCTGCCGCCTGGTCGGGACGTCCGCCGGCAATGATGGCAAAGGGTGGGCGCACTTCCTCGATCACGGCGAATTGTTCCGCGCGCAATTCGCGCCCCACGAAACCCAAGACGCCCACACCCCAGGGCTTCGCGCCCAGCAACTCGCGCGTTTCCAAAAGCAGCTTGCGCACGGCCGGACCCGGCAACAGGGCCAGCGCCAAGAACGGCAGGCCGCCACCATCGGCCACGGCCAAGGCAAAGCCCGGCACGTCGCTGACCCGCGTCATGGGCCCTTGGACCACCGGAAACTCGGTGCCGTGCGATTGGGCCAACGGCCCGCCGGCATCGAGCGCGGTCGACGATTGCGCGGCGCGCACCTGACCGTTGACCGCCGCGCGCAACTCGGCCAAAGCGCGGCCGACCGATGGCCAGCGCTGCGCCCAGCGCGCGGCGAAGTATGCATCTTGCCCCGTCAACCAGGGGCGCTCGGCCTCGCTTGCGGCCCCCACGAGCCCGCGCACGCTATCGCACCAGGCGCCAGCCTGTTGATCCCGTACGCCGTCGCACGCGGCCTCCAGGCGTTCGGCCGTGGCCACGCCAGGCTGTGCGTACACCCGCACCCAGCGTCCCGGCGCCGCCGCGATCGCCACGGTTTCGCTGCCATCCATGGTGGCCAGCCGGCGCCGCAGCGCCACCGGGATCGACGACTCGCGAGAGAGTGCCAACTGCCAATCGAGGGCCACCCCGGCCGCGCCTGCGATCTGACAGGCCGCGCCCGTCCGCGCGCCCACGCCACCCCAGACCACCACGGGCGACTGGCCCC
>CAYSXM010000101.1:0-9656 GCA_964434905.1 uncultured Pirellulales bacterium
CAAGTAATCGTCGAGGTCGACCTCCAACGCGTTGTTGAAGACGTTGGTGGCCACCATCAGCCCTCCGAACGCGGTCAGAATTACAATTTGAGTGGGCGAAAACCACCGCTCGAGCCGGGCAAACAGTTCCCGCGACACCCCCTTGGCGTCGCGCACCAGTTGCCGCGCAAAATCGACCAGCACCTGCTCGCGATCGTCGAGCGCCAGCGCGTCGGGGTTCTCGCCGCGCTCCAGTAAGATCCGGCGAAAATAGCTGGAGCAAATCAAGCAATCGGTGGCCGTGGAAATCGCATGCACATAGACCAGCGTGGACCGCTCGCCCAGGAAGGGCTCCACCTGGTCGCGCAGCGGATACCACTCCATGAATGCCCGCAGGGCCACCGCGTTGTGCGCCAGGGTGCGCTTCATGTTGGTCATGCGCCCTTGGCTGGCCACGATCTGGTCGTACTGCGGCTGTGCGTCGGGCGGGGCTTCGTCGCGTTCGAGCGGAGTAATGCGGGCCACGGGAAGTCTACTCAGTGCCAGAGACGATGGAAAAATTTGCGGAATGCTGGTTGTCGCGGGGCGGTGGGCGCCAAGCGTCCGGCGACAGGTTCCACCTGCATGATCGATCGGCCTTCTGCTGCCGAGCCGAAAGTGTCGCGTCTGCCGCGTCAAATCGCAATCGTCGCCGTCGCACGCATTCACCAATACGCGGCGGGGGCCGCTCGAATACAGGGCGATTCGCCCCACGTCAGCGACCTGGGGCCAGGGCGTTTTCCAGCAACGCGAAAAAGTTCATGAATGATCCGGGGTCAAGGGTCGCCTTGGTGCAACGCGGCATGGGCCTCGTCGTCGTGTGGACGATTGTCGTGTCCGCGACCCACGCTAAGCTCGATGCGGTCGATGAATTTCACATTGGCGCACTCATCGATTTCGGCGGTGCGGCAGGCCGCGTGGTCGGGAATCAGGAAGCGGAACGGACCACCCATGCGCGGCTCCAGTGGTGCGCCGTCGAGCTGATAAACCACCAGTCCCGTCTCACGCACCGCAGCCAAGGGAATGCTGGCATGGAAGTCGTCGGACCCGGCGTGCAGCGTCAGGTAGTCTGCCTCCGCTCGTGGTCGAACAAGTTGTAACAGCGCGGGCAGCCGTACTGCACTCCCCCGCTTACCGGGCACCACAACGCCGACGTCGGCCACTTGGCTGGTGGGAGACAATGCCGCCAATTCGGCGGCCGTGAATTGACGCGGCGAATCGACCGCGCCGTCAATCGTCAACAAGGAATTCTCTGCCATCGCGTGCACCTCGTAGGGTGGTGGCAAGTGTTGTGATAACAGCCGCCGTTCGGCCAATAGCGCCGCCACGTGCCCTTGGGCCAAAGCCTCGGCAAATGACGGCAGATCGGCATAGATCGCCGTGCTTAAGAACTTCACGGCCCAATTGTGTACCAACGGGCTGATGGTTAGCACCACGCGCCCCGCCTGATGCGCCTCCCAGATTTCAATGCCCGTGCCCATCGAGGCCTCGGGCAACACCGCGATAACTACGTCGACCTCGCGGCACAGCCGGTTGTGGTGGAAAAAGACACTTCGTCCCCGGGCCTCATCATAGCCCAGCGACTCGCCGTGATCGGCCCAGGGGTCATAAACCTGGGCCGCGGGCAAATGTCGTTCGACTAGCGCACGCAGTTCCTGCCGATAGGCCTGGCTGTGCATCGTGGCCGTTTGGTGCGAGCCCTGCATGATCCCAGCCAGAAAGACGCGCATCGGACTGCTCCCACCTCGCAAAGCGGTGTAGGATATCCGCTGCGGCATCCAATGCAGAGACCGGGAGCAAACGAGCATGACACGGCCTGGGGGTTCGTTGCGACGCACACGAATCGCCGCCGACGCAAACCGGCGAGCCGCGACGGCCGGTTCGCCCGAGCCCGACTTGCGCGCGGCCGTTTCGCTGGTGCTCGAGCTGCTGCCCATTCCGGGGCCCAGCCGTCAGGAAGGCCAGATTGCCCAGGCGGTGGTCGAGCGATTGCGCCACGCCGGCGCGCCCGCTTCAGCGCTGGCTTTCGATCGGGCTCACGAGCGCACCACACCCCGCGGCGAGGTCGGGAACCTGGTGTTCAAGCTGCCTGGCACCTTGCCTGGACCTCGCCGGCTACTGATGGCCCATCTTGACACCGTGCCGCTGTGCGTCGGATCACGGCCCTTGCGGCGCGGCAACCTGGTGCGGTCCGGACGGCCCGATACCGGCCTGGGCGCCGACAATCGGGCGGGCTGTGCGGTACTGGTCACCGCGGCACGCGAGATTCTGACACGAGGACTGCCGCACCCGCCGCTGACGTTTGTGTGGTGCGTGCAAGAAGAAATCGGCCTGTTCGGCGCGCGGCACGCACAACTGGGCGTGTGGGGTAAACCACGGCTGGGCTTCAATTGGGATGGTGGACCGGCCGACAAGTTGACGGTGGGCGCTACCGGCGCCTATCGCCTGGCAATCGAGCTGGTAGGGCAGGCCGCTCATGCAGGGGGCGCGCCAGAAAAAGGGATCAGCGCGATCACCGTCGCCGGGCTGGCCCTGGCCGATTTGCACCAGCGCGGATGGCTTGGACTGGTCGCACTGGGAACCCACTCCGGCACCAGCAACTTCGGCACGATCGAAGGGGGACAAGCCACGAACGTGGTCACTCCGCTGGTGCGCATGCGCGCCGAGGCGCGAAGCCACGACCCACGGTTTCGCCTGCGCATGGTCCGCGAAATCGAGCGCGCGTTGGCCCGCGCCGCGCGTGCGGTGCGTAGCATCGACGGCGCCCACGGCCAGGCCAAGGTTACCAGCCAATTGGATTACGAGTCGTTTCGCCTGGCCGCCGACGAGCCCTGCGTGCTGGCCGCCGAAGCCGCCGTGCGCAGCGTGGGTGGCGAACCGCTGCGAGCCATCAGCAATGGAGGGCTCGACGCCAACTGGACCACGGCGCACGGGCTGCCCACCGTGACCCTGGGTTGCGGACAGCGCAACGTGCATACGCCGGCCGAGGAACTCGACCTCGAACAATTCCAACAAGCATGCCGTGTGGCCTTGCGCCTGGCCACGGGCATCGCCTGACTGGCGCACCGTTTGGTGGCGCGTGTTCACTGTGCGACAAGTCACGGGGAAACCATGCAACTCGACGACGAAGTCTGCTTGTGTTTCCATGTCACCAAACGGAAGGTGCTCAACTATTTGCGCATCGAACGCCCACGCCGCGCCGGACAACTGAGCGAGTGCTTCGGAGCAGGTACCGGTTGTGGCTGGTGTCGCGGGCTCTTGGAACGCTATTTCACCGCGGCGCAGGCCGGGCGCATTGAGAACCAGCCTGACACCCCCGGCCGTGCCGACGAACCTTCGCCGGAAGATCATGCGCTAGCCCGCGCGCAGTACATCCGCGCCGGAAAGGGAACGCCGCCGATGGGCGGACAACCGTTGCCGGACCTCGGGCCCTAAGTCGGCGAGACCAACACGCCTGGGCGGCGCGTCGGGTTTGCCGGCCTGCCGCTAGGCAATCGCCCCCCCGGCTGGTAGACTGCCTCTCCCGCGCGACCGGTTCGTTGGTACAGCTTCCTAAGGTTGCCTCGCGCCGTCTAAGTGGCGGTAGCGGGCCATCGCAGGTGCCCTGCCAGGACAATGGGCCATCGCGGGTTTGCCCCCCCGAGGTGGGAGACCTCGCCACTCCAACGTGCCTGGAAAGATTCTGCCATGGCTCGCAAGATCGCCAATCGCAAGGAATTGCGAGCGACCGCGGAAGCGGCCGAAAAGCTGGGTGTTGCCAAAGAGGCCAAGAAAACAGCCGCCAAGGTCGCCAAGCCCAAGGTCTCGAAAGCAAAAACTCCCAAGATCGTCCGCCGTAAGGCATTTTGGGGCGTTTACAACCAGGCGGGCAAGCGCGTTGCGGTCTTTGAATACAGCGAACGCAAAGGGGCCGACAAGAAGGCCGCGGAGCTAACCGTTTCGCAAAAAGCGCCGCACTGGGTCAAGCAAGACAACGAGGTGATCGAAGGCTGAGACACTGCGGCGAACCCGCCCCAGGCAAGGCTGCCGCCAGCCGTTCGGCATGTGCTACCTAGTCGGCGTTTTTTCTGCCGGTTCATCCGCGCGCCGCCGCTGACGGGCCGCCAATTCGGCCCTGCTCGATCGGCCGCCCAGTGCGGCTGCCACGCTGCAACTCCACGGTTTGCGCGTCGCTGCCCAACCATTCCCGCGCGACCGAGTTGCTTTCCGAACAATAGCGCCTGGGGTATGGCACCAGCCTGCGTGGCCGATTTGCTGCCCGATTGGCGCTTGACGGTCATCGCGCGGCCACTGACAATCGCACCACGTGTTGCCGTTCTGGGCCGGCATGGGGTGACCGGGCCTGCGGAGTCGGTGTCCCTGGCACGACCACGATGCTGGCCGGGCGGTTCGAGAGGCTGCCGTGGTCAGCTCCAGCCCGCAAACCGCCCCCCCAACGGCGCTGGCGAAGCCGCTGCTGGTCCAGACGGGTCGGTCGCTAGAATTCGCGCCAGGGCGCGGTCTCGGGTCGCGGTATTTCGGCCGGTGCGGCCTGCCTACGTTCGTGCGCTGCGTTCTAGAAAAACCTGAAAAACCCGAGCAACTCCATGGAATTCTTCGACGGTCAAACGGTCGGCATCGACCTCGGTACCACGTTTTCGACGGTGGCCTATTTAGATGAATCGGGCCGACCGGTTCCGTTGGATAACGACGAGGGAGATGTGGCCACCGCCAGCCTGGTGCTATTGGCCGAGGGGCGGCACGTGATCGTGGGCCCCAACCGGGCGCGCGCCGCGGTCGAAGACCCCATGAACGTCATCGATCGCATCAAGCGCCACATGGGCGACTTCGAGTTCAAGCGCACTTTCGACGGCCAAGAGATCACCCCGGAGTTCATCTCGGCCCTGATCTTGAAAAAACTGCGGCAAGACGCCGAGGCCAAGATCGGCAAGGTCGGCAATGCGGTCATCACGGTGCCTTATTACTTCAACGACATGCGTCGCAAGGCGACCCAAGACGCCGGGCGCATTGCCGGCATGAACGTGATCGACATCATCAACGAGCCCACCGCCGCCACGCTGGCCTATGCTTGGGCACGCGGTGAACTGGGGGCCGCCAGCAAGCAGTTCGATCGGCCGCGCGTGGCCATGGTCTACGATCTGGGGGGCGGCACGTTCGACGTCACCTTGGTGAAATACACCCCCACGCACTTTCAGGTGCTGGCAACCGAAGGCGATGTCGAACTCGGCGGCGTTGACTGGAACGACCGATTGGCCGAATTCGTCGCCAAGGAGTTCCAGGCCAAGTTCGGGCAGGACATTCGCAACTCGCCACAAACGATGCAGATTCTGCGCAACGATTGTGACTCCGCCAAGATCGCGCTATCGAACGACGTGCGCACTTCGATTACCTGCCGGCACGCGGGCAAGGCGCTGGCCGTGGCCGTTACCCGCGATCTATTCGAGCAGTTGACCGCCGACCTGCTGCAACGCACGGTCGACACCATCGAACTGGTGCTCGAGCATGCGAAGCTGACCCCAGCGCAACTCGATGCGGTGGTGCTGGTCGGCGGTTCGACATTGATGCCGGCCGTGCAAAAGCGGGTGGCCGAGGCGATTGGCAAGGAGCCCAGCCGAGAGGTTTCGCCCCACACCGCCGTGGCCCAAGGTGCGGCGATTCACGCCGCGATTCTCGACATCCAGCACCGTGGCTCGAAGAGCCTGGTGGCCGAAACCGTGCGCCGCCATCTGGCCGCCGTCCGCCAAGACGACGTGAATTCGCACAGCCTGGGTATCGTGATCAAGGACCCCAAAACGGGCCACCCTCGCAACCACATCATGATTACCAAGAACACCCAACTGCCGGTGCAGATCAGCCAGTGCTTCTATACCAATCATCCGGGGCAGCAACGGGTGAATGTGCAGGTGGTCGAGGGCGATGCCCCCGACCCCAGCGCTTGCTCCTTGATTGGCAACTGCCGCATTACCGATCTGCCGGCCGACTTGCCCAAGGGGGCACCCGTCGAGGTAACCTATTCGTATACCTCGGCCGGAGGTGTCGACGTGCGCGCGCGCGACAAGACCGGGGGCCGCGAGGCGTCCATCACCATCGAGCGCCGGGGGGGACTCAGCGAAGAGCGCATCGACGCTTATACTCGGTTGGCAAGCGAATACGCCGTCGAATAGGATGCCGCCCCGGACCACGGAATCGGAAGCAATATGGCCGAGAAAATCGACGTCTACCGTCAGTGGCTCGGCATCCCCGAGACCGAAAGGCCGCTCAACCACTATCAGTTGTTGCGGCTGAAACGGTTCGAAGACGACACGGCACTCATCCGATCGCACTACCGCAAACTCAACGCGCACGTGCGCAAATACGCGACCGGAGACTATGCCCGCGAATCGCAAGCGCTACTCAACGAACTGGCGCAAGCCATGCTTTGCCTGACCGACGCCACGCGAAAAGGCGAGTACGACGCCTCGCTGGGTCGCCCCGACGCTCACGGCGCGCGCACCCAGACCGTGGAAGAGTTGCTGGTGCGGCGCCAGGTTTGCGATCGCGAACAGTTAGAGCGTGCCCGCCGCTTTGCCGACGCCGTGGGTTTGGACATTGGCGATGCCGTCGTGCAGCAAAAGATCGCCAAGCCCGAAGTCGTCATGCAGATCGTGGCCGAGTCGATTGGCCTGCCCTATGTCGAATTGGCCGATATCGGTGTCGACGGCAGCTTGGTGCCCATGGTCTCGGCCATGCTCGCCAGGCAGCACTCGTTCGTGCCGCTGCTGGTGGCCGATGGTCGGCTGATCTTGGCCTCGCCGCGGCCGTTGAACCCCACGGTCGAGGAAGAGTTGCGACTGCGCTTGAACATGCCAGTGCGGTCGGTTCTCTGTACCGCGGCAGCGGTCAACGCCGCCATCCAGCAACACTATCCACAAGAAAAAGCCGCCGCCGAATTGGCCGCCACATCGAGCGCCTCGGCCTATGGCGCCGCTCGCGGGTCCAGCGCGGGACCCTCGCCCGATGCCAAGCGGCGCAACCTGATGATGACACTGATGGCCTTCAACTTCACGTTCATGGCCGTCATGCTCTACCTCACGTTGTTTCGCCGCCCACCAAGCACGTTTTTTTCGGCGGCCATCCGGGCGGTTCCCAGCGGAGCGCTGGCCGCGCTGGCGACGTTCATCGTCACCAGATTTTTGGCGCGGTAAAGCGCCGAGACACCGACGTCTTGAACCGACCAAATGCCACAGCGCGCTACACCTGCGCTACGCCTGGGCTTGGTTGCGGCGACGTCGCACCTGCTGCATCAGGTCGCGCAGCCCATGGCACGATTCTCGTACCGCGTCGGCCGCGCGACCGCTCGCTAATGCTTCGTGCGCTGCTATTCCGCGGGCTTGGAATTCGCTCCAGTCGATCGTCCAGCCCTCGGCCAGCGCTGCCTGTCGAATTTGCTCGGACAATAGCTCGAGTTTTTCCGCAAAGGTTCGCGGGTCGGCGCAGTTGCAGTCCGTATACGGGCCGCGACCGAGCCGGTCGCTGGGCTGCGTGGGCTGGGATTTTTCGCGGGTCCGCATGCGCCGTTCGACCAGGCCTGCCGCCGAGAGCCCCGCGGCAATCGCCAGCACCGCCGCCTGCATCACCCGCCCGGCCAGCGCCAGCCAGCCGGCGGCAATCGATAGTCCCGCCGTGGCCAGTCCACCCAATACCAACACGGCGGTGTAAACCCGCGCCGCGCTCTTGCCGGGCGCGGCCGGCGCGGGTTCCATCGCCTCGGGCACCAAAGGAGCACCGACACGCGCCACCAGCACCGTGATGTTGTCTGGTCCGCCTCGCAGGTTGGCCAGATCGGTCAGCACCTGCACAGCCTCTGCCGGCGCGATCGCTTGTAAAATAGCACCAATCTCGTCGTCTTGCACCAGCCCGGTCAGGCCGTCGCTGCACAGCATGAAGGTGTCGCCGGCCTGATAGGGAAACGGACCTTCGAGGTCGACCTGTACCTGCGGGTTAGGGCCCAGCGACCGCGTGATAATGTTTTTGGGGATCAACAGTGGAACTTCGTTGTCGCGCACTTGACCGCCAGCGGTCATCTCCCAAAACAAGCTATGGTCGAACGACAACTGTTCCAGCCGGCTGCCACGCAAACGGTAAACTCGGCTGTCGCCCACGTGAGCCACGACAGCGCCCTCGGGCAGCAACAACAGGGCGCTCGTGGTGGTGCCCATGCCGTGAAATTCAGCGTTCGCCTTGCCGCGGCCGTTGATTTTTTCGTTGGCGTCTTCGAACGCCTGCCGGAGCGCGGTGATGGGCGGTTGATCCACCAGTTTTTGATAGGTGAGCGGCACCAGGTCGGACGACATCTTGCTGGCCAACTCGCCAGCCGCGTGGGCCCCCATGCCGTCGGCCACCATCAACAAATGGCCCCGCTCCCGCCACGCCTCTTCCGAGGGTGCGATCACGACTGCCAGCGTGTCTTGATTGCTGCTGCGACGCAGACCTGGATCGGTGATCGTGGCGTATTCCACGCCCGGATTCCAGGCGGCCGTTCGGTCGGTCATGGCATTGCGACTGGGTGCGATTGTGCCCATCTTGGGGGGGCGAGCCGTCGAGTATGTCATTCTAGTTCCCGCCCGTGCGTGGGGATAGCACCGCCAGGCGAAGAGGCCCCTACGGACGGCTGGGGCCATCGTCCTGCAACACTTGAGCGAACCCCAGGCCTGGCTCCCAGGAATCAATACACTGGATGATCCCCCAAGTAATGATTCGGTACCCCAGGCCACTACTTGGACCAAGGACCCGCGGAAATCGCCGACCAACGACTTTCGACGCCGTCTGGGGAACAATCTGCCCGCCTACCGCCAGTGAAATCGGCAGGCAAATGGCGGTTCTGGCCGCGAGTTTGCCGGGTGCGGCAGGGCCCATCAATATTCGGCAAGGAGCCGGTGGACAGCGAAATCGGGGGCCGATAGGCAAGCTTGGCAAACCGGCAGTCCCATCGATCACTCTAGACCGCCCCCTGGTGATCGCTATACTCCGCCGGCCCTGGGCACTGCCACGTTGGCAACCGGGTCGAGTGACGGCGTGCCGGCCTGTTGGCCGACACTGGGAGCAGCCTGCGTGCCTACCCGATCTTCACGCCGTCGATTGAGGGTCTGCACCCTGTTGCTGGTCAGCAGTCTGATGCCGTTTGCACCGGGCTGCGTGCAACGACGCTTGACCATCCGCACCAATCCGCCAGGCGCGTTGGTCTATATCGACGACTATGAGATCGGCACCACGCCCTGTTCGACCGACTACATTTACTACGGCACGCGCACCATACGCCTGGTGCGCGACGGTTACGAGACGCTGACGGTGTCGCAACCCATTTCGCCTCCGTGGTACGAATATTTTCCCTTGGATTTTGTCAGCGAGAATCTGTGGCCGCGCGAGATACGCGACGACCGCACGTTGGCCTACAACCTGGTGCCGCAGCGCATTGCTCCGACCAGCGAAGTTCTGTCGCGTGCCCAGGAACTGCGACTAGGAACGCGCACCGGGCTGGTATCGCCGCTATTGCCGGGGCAAGATCGCGCGGGGCGTTCGGCTCCTGGTTATTTGGCCCCCAACTTCCTGCCGCGCCGCGCGGCGCCGGCCACCACGGTGCTGCCCGGCGGAGTGCCCCC
>CAYSXM010000102.1:0-9619 GCA_964434905.1 uncultured Pirellulales bacterium
AATGCACTGAACCGGGTACCGTCGATGGCGACCGGCACACCCGATTCGAATTCGATGGTAACTTGTTCGGGTTGGTCGGGTGCCTGCCGAGGCGAGACGGTCATGCCGAAATCGACGAGCGCCACGCCATGCGCATTGAGGTCTTCCAACTGGCCTGCCTCGTAACTGATGTGCAAGCAATTCTCGTCGGAACTATAGGGCTTCTGGCTGGTAGCCTTGACGGGGATTGATCGCTGCTGGCAATAGGCGATCATCTCGGCACGGCCGGGAAACTGCTGGCGAAACGCGTCGATGCGCCAGGGAGCAATGACCTGAACCTGGGGGTCGAGCGCCTCGGCGGTGAGTTGAAAGCGACACTGATCGTTGCCTTTGCCCGTGGCGCCATGGGCAAAGGCCGTGGCTCCGACCTCTCGCGCTACCTGCAAGCAAGTGCGGGCGATGATGGGTCGGGCGATCGAGGTGCCCAGCAGGTAGACCTCTTCGTATTTGGCTTGCCACTGCATGACGGGAAACGCGAACTCGGCGCAAAGTTGTTCCTTGACGTCGATCAGCCGAGAGCTTTTGGCGCCGCAGCGGCGGGCTTTTTCTAGCGTGGCGGGACGGTCTTCACAGGGTTGCCCCAGATCGACATACACAGCATGGACATCCCAGCCCTGTTCGATCAGCCAGCCCAAAATGACCGAAGTATCCAAGCCGCCTGAATAGGCTAGAACGCAACTCGCCATGTGCGTACCTGTGTGCCACCGGACCAAAAGGAAGGAGTTGGCCGCTCGCGGCGGCAACATGCCGAATTCTGGCGTGAGGCGTTCCGAGGTACAAGGCCCTTTGGGCTGCGGTTGCGAGCAGGCGCCTGGGCAGATTGTTGCGAAGCATCGCGCTGTGGCAGGTCGGTCGCACGCACCGGCTGTTGACTGCCTACAAAAACAGAACGGCCGGTTCCGAGATCGTCTCGAAACCGGCCGCCAGTGGTCAAGTTGGTCGTCGAACATTCGTCCGCGGCGGGTCATGCACCGCGAGGGGCGAACCACCGAAGCTAGGCGCGGCGGCGGCGGTAAGCCGGCACCAACGCTGCCAGGGCGCCCAAGCCTGCCAGCAGCAAGCCGGAGGGTTCAGGAATCACAACGTTTTCCACGGTGTCTTGCAACTGGAAGCCAGTGTTCGTGGCGGCCAGGTTGGCATTAATCGAGAAATTCACTGTGCCGCGCACATCGACATCGAAACCGAATACGGCCGAAATGTCGGTATCGACCGACACCGGAATGGATCCGGCCGTGGTCAGATCGAACGACAACGGCAGCAGGCCGAGCAGACCGCCGTCGTTGTAGGTAAACCGCATGTCGTCTCCGGTGGGCAACCCGTCGTAGCCGGCTGGGTTCAAGTCGCGCAGTTCGGCATTGCCGATCAAACCCAAGGCCTCGTTCAACGACTCGCTAATCAGGTTGAAAGAGCCGAGGTTGAAATCGAACGGGATATCGAACAAACCCAGCACGCTCAGGCTGAGCGTGGCGTCGACATCGAGGCCGGCCGAAATATTGCCAGAAAACGTTCCCGGCGCGCCTGCCAGCCCATAACGCGTGGTCCAGTCCTTGGCATTACCGGCCGGGGTCGGAATGCGCACACCTGGGGAATACAACAGGTCGTTGCCCGGTGTGGCTTGTGTGAACGCGATGTTCGACAGATTGCCGAACGGGCGGGCACGCACTTCAGTGTCTAGGTTCAGATCGAACAGGCTCAGAATGTTCAAGGAGGTATTGCCGCTGACCGTGATGGGGTTCAAGGCAAAGTTCTGGTTGCCCACCAAGGTGACCGCCAGGTTGGTCATGTCGGCATAAGTCAACGGCGAGGGCAGGCCATTGACCGTGCCCGGATTGGGGCCGAACGGGGGCAAGCCATCGCCACCGGGATCGAAAGACAGCGCGGCTTGTTGACCGGCAAGAGTCAGGCTGGCGGAACCCGTTGGTGTGGTGTTGATGGTCACGGCACCGCCTTGCACGGCGATGTTCGCACTTTGGGTGGGGATGTTGATGTTGCCACCCAGTGTCGTGCCGACCAAGCCCGGAATGGGGAAATCGTCCGTCGAGAGCCGGTAGGAGAGGTTGGCCGAGATGGTCAACGAACCGGTACCAGAGATCGTGGTGTGGAAGTTGTTGGCTCCGGTGCCACCGTTGAACACGAGCGGAATTGCGTGCGCGCTATTGGCGGCCACAGCCAGCGCTAGCGTGCTAGCCAATGCCGTCATACTCCATCGAGCAGTAGGCTTCATCATGAGCATTTCTCCACCAGTTAGTCGAAGACGTGACCGCCACCATGTTCAACAGGGTAACGATGACCAAACCGCCACCCGAGGCAGCCCCGCGTCGCGCGGGGTCACAAGCCGCGCGGACGGAACCACCCCACCTAATTGGGTAGTCTCGGTGTTTGGGATAGGAAGTCAAGAAAAAACAATCCGGAAAGTTTTCCGGGCTTGTCTGTCCAGGTCCATGGCCGTGTCTTGAAACTGCACATCTGTCCCGTCGAAACCCCTGCCTGCTGCGGCGACAAAGGCTAGGAGAAATGGCCATTGGAATTGGTGCCGTTCGATTCCATCCTGCGCAACCCAGCTTGGAGGACAGACGGCCGAAATGCCCGCCAGATTCTTCGAGGTCGCCCCGCAGGCCACGGCCATGGCCTCACGTGCGGTGAGAAACGTCCCTGCGTGGTCATTTCGGGGCCAGCGGGTGCCGATTCTGGGGTAGAGCCAAGCCAGGTGATGCGATATCTTCCCCGGCCCGTCTGGGTCGACCGACGAGGTGTCGACCGCCGGCAAGGGTGGTTGATAGTGAAGTCGTACGTGGTTTGATTGAGCTTCGTTGCGTCAAGGAGGACGCCGTGCGCAAGCCCTTGATGCCATTGGTTTTATTGTTGTCCGTGATGGGCGGCGGATGGCTGCTGCGTCATTACGAAATCCGGGGACTCGATCAGATACAGTTTTTTCCTCGGGAGGGGACTTCCGCCGCTTCGTGGACCAGCGGCGAGCCACCTGCCGCTGGTGCCCCTGGCGACACGATTCGAGTGGCCAGCTTCAATATCCAGGTGTTTGGCGAGGAAAAGCTAGCCAAGCCGCGTGTGATGGAAGTCTTGGCCGCGGTGGTGCGACAGTTCGACGTGGTGGCGGTGCAAGAAGTGCGTGCCAAGGGGCAAGATGTAGTCCCCCGATTCGTAGCGCTGATCAACTCCCAGGGCGCGAGCTACGACTTTGTGCTGGGGCCCCGGTTAGGCAGAAGCACCTCGAAGGAGCAATACGCGTTCATCTTCAATCAGGCGCGCTTGGAAACCGACCGCGACGCGGTGTACACCATCGAGGACCCCGACGATCTGATGCACCGGGAGCCGTTGGCGGCTCCGTTCCGGGTGCGTGGCTTGCCTGTGGATCAGGCGTTTACCTTTACGCTGGTGAACGTCCATACCGACCCTGACGAGGTCCGGGGCGAACTGAACGTGTTAGACGATGTTTATCGAGCGGTGCTGGCTGACGGGCGCCGCGAGGACGATGTGATCTTGATTGGCGACTTCAATGCCGACGAGCAATATCTGAGCCGGTTGGGGCAAGCGGCCGGCTTGCAGTGGGCCGTGACGGGTGTGCCCACCAACACGCGTGGCACGCGGATGCTCGACAATCTGCTGTTCGATCCTCGAGCCACGGTCGAGTTTCAAGGTCGATCGGGCGTGGTCGATTTGGTGCGAGAATTCAATTTGACAGTGGACGAGGCCTTGGCGGTGTCGGACCATCTGCCGATTTGGGCCGAGTTCAGCCCGACCGAGGGAGCCGCCGGAGGGCGCGTGGCTAGCCGCCCACGATAGCCGATGCTTGGAAGCAAGTTTGCCGATGCGCTGACTTGGGCCGCGCAACTGCACTCGCAACAGGTGCGCAAGGGATCGGGCACACCTTATATTGCGCACCTGCTAGCGGTGGCGGCGCTGGTACTCGAACACGGTGCCGACGAAACCGAGGCGATTGCCGCGCTGTTGCACGACGCCGTGGAAGATCAAGGTGGGGCCGCCACGCGCGAAGCGATACGCACGCGCTTCGGCGAGGAGGTCGTGGCGCTGGTCGATTGGGCGAGCGATACCGACCAGGTGCCCAAGCCCCCTTGGCGGCAGCGCAAGGAAGCCCATGTGGCGCGCGTGCGGACCGCGCCCGCCGAGGCCCAGCGTATCTTGGCGGCCGACAAACTGCACAATGCGCGTTCGCTCTTGGCCGATCTCGATCGACATGGCAGCAGCCTGTGGAGCCAGTTTCAAGGGGGGGCGGCCGGTACTCTGTGGTATTACCGAGCGATGAGCGACGCGCTGTGCGACGTGCCGCCTGTGCTGTCGGCGCAACTGGTCGCAGCGGTGCAGCAGTTGGAACGCGCCGTTAGCGAGCCTTCGCGTTGACCAGGCGCGATTCGATTTCCTCGACCAGTTCCTCGCCCAACAGCTTGGCCGCCTCCGACGCGCTGGTGCCACGGCCGGTGCGCCCGGCCTGGTTTGCGGCCTGGCGCATTTGTTCGAGCGCCGGAGTGATGCACATGGGCAACTCTAAGCCCACCCGTCGCGCGCCGTCGGGCGTGGCATAATCGACTGCCAATACGCCGAGCAGCGTTTTCCGGCCCGACTCTCGCACGAGGGGAATGGAGGCCAAATACAACCCTTGGGGTGGCCCCCAACGGTGCGTCGCAGAGGTCAGCCAGAGCCGGCAGTCGCTATCGGGATGCAGGCGTTCGCCAAATAGATCGACGGCGAATCGCTCGCAAGGCTTCGTCAGCAATGCCACCACGCGCCCCAACAACATGCCCTTGGGTCCAAGGCTAGCAGGGCGATCCCAGACGGCCAGTTTGCGCACTGCGTGAGATACGCCGGGGCCCAAGTCGGGCAGTTCACGAAAGGCCAATAGGCGTTCCACTTGGCGTTCGCCTTGACCGGATGCGACGCGACACACGACCAGCGCGGCGGGCGCTGATTCGCCTGGCGGCAACAGCAACACCAGGATCTTGGGGGAACGCGTGGCGTAGTCGAGCCAGGCCCACTCGACGCCTGTGTCGGGGGATGCCAGAGGCAGCGGAAGTCGGTCGGCAAGTTCGGCCAATTCGGCATCTGGCGCGGCAACCAAGCGCGTGGCGAGCGACACGGCGCTGGCCGCGGGCGGACTTTCGTCGGCCGCCAACTCGAAATGGTACTTGGCTTCCAGGTTCTGCGGCTGGTCCGGGTCGACAAACGCTTCGGTGGTGCGCCGACGAAAATAGCGCTGGCCTTTGGCATCGGTGCGTGCAATTGTCGGCGCATCGACAAACCTAGCCGAGCCCGACGCGGGGTTGGTGTTGGCGGAATGACTATCGGCGGCGAGCAGGGCGCCGCTGACGATGAGGACTTCCTCGACCACGACGCTCTCGCCGGCCGTGGCCTCGGCTGGCGAAGGCAACCAAAGCACGATGATCAGCAGTCCGGCCCAGGGGAACCGAGGAAGATTTGGTCGAGGCACGATCGACTCCCTTCAAACTGCGAGCGCCTACCTGGCCGGCACGTACCCGTCGAGCCGCGACGGCGTATTGCCCAACCAGCCAAGCGCAGCCACTCCCGCGATGTTACCCACGAGGGCAGAGTCACCACCAGAGCGCGCGTGCGAGATAGACAGCCAACTGGAATTTGTCACCTGACGGTGCGCCCCGGGAGGCCGTGGCTGGCGCGGGGATTCACCGGTTGCGCTTGGTCCTCGACGGGCCCGGGGCGGCTGTTCACGCCGCCTTGTCGTGGCGGGCACTTGCGAGCGAGGAAGGCAAGAGGCCGACCTCGGGTGGCGGTAACACTGGGGGCCATTTCACGCCTGACTAGTTGGATAAGAGGCGGTGAGATTCCGCGCCCAGGCACGTGCTTGCAGGCAGCGTGGCGCCCTAACGTCTGTCGATGCGTTTTCTGTTGCCATGCGCTGCGAGCGTGCGGGGTTTTCTAGGGAATCGCGCTAAGTTCAAGCAGAGTGTGTGGCGCGGTTCCTAGACAGTCCAGGAAGTACGTGGTAGAAGCCAGAGGCCATTTTTTGACCCAGGCTGGGACACTTGTCCGTTACCCGCTGACGGGGCGCTCTGGGTGAGGTCGGTTGTCGCGATCGTTCCGATTCCACTTCAGGATGGCAAAGTCGTGAATCAGCATGCTGTTGGGTGGCCAGTATACGCGGTGCTTTTGACGATCGGTCTCGCTGGCGGTTCCAGCGTCGTTTGGTCACAGGAAGCGCCACCCTTGGTGGCGCGGCTCTTGGACCGGGTACCGCGTACCGAAATCGAGTTGACTGCCGCGCATGCGGCTAGTGTGGCCGATGCCGTGCAGGTGGCAGCCGGTGACCCGTTGGAGGAGGCTGGTTTTTCGGGGCGAACCGTTTCCGCCGTCTTGATCGACGAGGCGGGACAGCCAATGACGCGGCAAATAGAGTTCGACTACTCGAGATTGGCAGTGACTTCGATCGCCATGCACTTGCTGCCGGGCGATCAAGAGCGGTTGCCTGTGGTGAGCCGGCAACGGATCGTCAAGCGAGTGGATGAGAACTATCTGGTGATCCAGGTGCGCGTGCAGCGCGACGCCGCGGGGCAGGTCTATCTGCACCACCGACCGATCGCGGCGGTTGGCAAGTATGGCGCCGACGATGCCCAGGAGTTCGCCCCTTTGATGGAATCGAGCGTGCAAGACGTGCGAGGAATCGGGCTGTGGGTGCCGCCGGGCAGCAAACTGGGTGCCGAGTCGTTGCGCACGATGGTGGCGATCAACCGCGACGTCTACCTGACGACGCCCGCCGCTGGCGAGCCAGCCGTGGCGCGGCCACACTATGAACTGATGTTTGTGCGTGCTCGGTTCGACGGCCTGCAGCCGGTGCTGCATTGTTTTGTGACCAATGAAAACCGGGAGCGATTGAACTACCTGCGGGGCTATCAACCTCCGTTGCGGGAAGCCGACTGCGATTTGCGCAACACCATCTATTTCACGGAATACACTCAGGCCAAGCAATCGCCATCGAAGAAGGTCACGCGCGAGGTCCGGATCATGGCGCGTGCCAGCTACCTGATGTCGGATCTGGACCGCTGGTCTACCGCGCAAGGTTGGTCGGGTAGCGCGCTCGACAACCTGACAGCGCTACTCGATGCCGTGATCGACGGTAGCGTAGCGATCTCGACCCCAGCGGAGGTAGCGCCTGCGACCGTGGTGCTGCCGGCCGTCACCGCTCAACAGGTGGCTGCGCCGGGCGACGTACCGCGTTAGCGGCCTTCTGCTTTCGCCGGCCAGGTGGTACCAGCAGGCAGGCCGCCAGACCGCCGAGCGCCAGGGCCCAGGTGGCTGGTTCCGGCACGCTAGCCCCTCGGGCGTCTGCGGCGCCGCGAACTGGCGGGCAGGTTGCGCCGAAGTTGGCGGCCCACAGCGCATAGTCGCCGGCACCGACGGAGCCGCTCTGGTCGAAATCGGCCGACAGCCCATCGCCCCGCTGGCCGAACTGCGCGGCCCAGATGGCATAGTCTGCCGCGCCCACCGAGCAATCGCCGTTGGCGTCGCCGGGTAGCAGAGCGGCGGCTAACAGCTCGACGAAGTTCGCCGCATAGTTGATCGACCAAACCAAGCCTGGCGTGTTGTCGGGAAAGTTGACTGTGGCGAACGTGCCGTTGCGTGATCCATAGTTTAATACGGCGAACGCGCTGCCGGGCGCTGGGGCAAAGTTACCAAGCACCGACACGTTGAGGGTGCCGGAAAGCCGTGCCAGCCCGAGGACATCGATCAGGTCGTGGCTAGTCCCGGCCGAATAGCCAGCTAGTTCGACGTCGAGCACACCGGCCAGCAACTGGCGAAAGTTGATGAACTCGAGGGTTCCGGTATCTTCGCCGGGCGCCAGTGTGCCCTGATTGTTGAACTGGGTGATAGCGAAGTCCCCGGTACCCGTGGTCAGACCGGAATTGGTAATCGCACCGCCGGTTACCTGGCCCGACGAAAGAACTAGCTCTGCGCCGGCAGGCACGGTCCAGGCACCGACCACCGACAGCCGGTCATCGACGCGAAGCTCGGCGGTCGATTCGACGGTGAGTCCACCGGTGAACTCTGTTTCGCCTCCTTGCACGTGCCAGGCGCCGGCCAACTGCACCGGCACGTCGACCAGCGTGTCGCCGAAGCTGTCGGCATGGCCAGTTTGATGCACGCGCAGCGGGCCGAAACCGGTCAGGCGGGCCGTCTGACCATTTCCTGCCGAGGTGGTCAGTTGACCGTCGACGCGCCAGCCCGCCAGCACCGACAGCGTGCCGGCGTCGACCGTAACCGCGCCGTCGTGTCCATCGTTGGGGGTGGGCTCGGTGGTGATCGAGGCGATGGACAGGGTCACGCCGGGGTTGATCCGCGTGGTGCCATGGCCCAAGATCCCGTCCCAATCGAAGTCGGCGATGCCAATCGAGGTGTTGGCCGCGATCGTGGCGTCGCCGTCGATCACCAAGCGGCCGCTCCCCACGTAGCTGCCCCCCTGAAAGGTCGATTGGCCCGTCAACTCCAGACGTCCGCCGAAATCGACATCGGCGGTGAGCCCCGCGGTAAGGGTGGTCACACCGTTGAAGCGCAGCGCTCCGGCTGCCACCATCACGCTGCCGCCGAGCGAGGCGGGCGAATCGATCGCCGCGATGCCGGTCGAGAAAACCTCGCTGGTCGAGTTCAAGACGAGTTGATCGGGACCGTCGATCAGGGGTTGGTCGTTGCCAACTTGCGTCAGATTGAGCGTGCCGTCGATGCGCCACGAGCCCAAGGTGTCGACAAAGAGTTGACCGCCATTCAGGTTCAGCGTGCCGTCGAATCCGTCGTTTGCGATCGCTTCGATGCGGTCTGCCAGGATTTCGAGACGACCCGCAGGCGCGATGGTGATGGTGGTGCCACCCAGGGTGCCGTCCATGTCGAAGATATCGACCGCGATCGTCGCGTCGCCGGTGACCGTGGCATCGCCATCTTGCACGAGAGTGCCGGAACCGTTGAACTCGCCGCCGGCGTAGGTGGTTGCCCGTTCCAGCTCTAGCCGGCCGTTGGCGTGCGGAATGCTGACCGTCGCTGACGTATGGAAAGTGACTTGTGAATCGAACGTGCCGCGATCGGACACATCGACGGTACCAAAAATATCGGAAGTCGTGGAGTCTACCGTGGCGGTGGAATTGGTTCCCAGCAGCGTGAGCAAGCCGCCGCTGGCGAGCGTCCAACCCGCTGTGAAGTCAATCGATCTGCCATTACCGATGGTCACCTCGCCCCCCAGGGAATCGGTCAGACCCGAGCCGATGACGAGGCTGCCGTTGAGTGCCTCGAGGCTGCCAGTGCCGCTGCTGCCATCGAGATCGAAGGCCACGGTATCACCGCTTGATAGCGTCAGTGTGCCCCCGTCGGCCGAGATCAGCCCGTCGTTCACAAGCGACGACGCAACATCGGCCGTGCCGTGTCCGCGGAGCCGACCTTCGGCCTCGATCTGCAACACGTTGGCATCGAGCAGGCCGCCCAGCAGGTTGATTCGGCCGAGCGCCTTCACGGTGACTTCGGGCGATTCAAGTTCCCCACCGTTTTCGATCATGAATTCGGAACCAACTTGGTAGCCGCCGCCGTCGATGAT
>CAYSXM010000103.1:0-9587 GCA_964434905.1 uncultured Pirellulales bacterium
AAGTGCTCGACGACCTGTCGGCCAAGCAGTATCCGATGCCGATGAATTGCGACCGTCGCCACGAGGTATTCGTTGGGCGGATTCGCGAGGATTTATCGCACCCGAACGGTCTGGCATTCTGGTGTGTGAGCGACAACTTGCGGAAGGGTGCGGCGACCAATGCGGTGCAGATTGCCGAACTGCTCGCCGCGCAGCGAGGCGCCGCCTTGGCGCGATCGAACTAACAAGTCGTGGCGCGGACAGACCGTTCGGTTCTAGGGAGTTGCCAACAGGCCGTGCGCACGTTCAAGCTGACCCTGGCCTACGATGGCACGCGATATCATGGCTGGCAAGCCCAGCCGAGGGTGCCGACAGTCGAAGGTTACCTACTCGCTGCGTGGCAACGGATCACTGGCGAAACACCGGAGCTTGACGGCAGCAGCCGCACCGATGCCGGTGTTCACGCTCTGGGGCAAGTGGCCAGCGTGCGATCTGAAACCAAGTTGTCGCCCCAGGTGCTGCGGCGCGCGTTGACGGCCGAATTGCCAGACGACGTGGTGGTGCTAGCGGTCGAGCAGGCCGGCGACCAATTCCACGCTATTCGCGATACGCTACGGAAGCGCTATCGCTACTGGCTTTACGACGGCCAGACCCTCGATCCTTTCTGGCGAAAGTATTGCTGGCACGTGCGCCATCGTTTAGACGAACAGGCAATGCAATCGGCCGCACAACACCTGGTGGGCCGGCACGATTTCCTCAGTTTTGAAACACAGGGTCCGCATACGCGTAGTAGCGTGCGCACGATTTTCTCGCTCCAGGTGGTGCGCGGCGGGGCAGGGCAGGGGGGAGGGCCCACCGCCGGACCAGGCCACACCTCGGACGACCTGGTCATGCTCGAGGTCTCTGGCGACGGGTTTTTGTATAACATGGTGCGCTCGATTACCGGCACGCTCGTCGAGGTGGGGCGCGGACGGCGCACGACCGCTTGGGTGGCCCAGGTCGTGGCCGCCCGCAACCGTCGTGCCGCCGGCATGACTGCCCCGGCGCAAGGATTATTCCTGGTCGACATCGACTATCCACCTACTGCCACGGTCGACAACACCTGGACGGCGAGCGCGTCTTTAGACGGTCGCGCGGCCACGGACCCTGCCGCGGTCGACCGAGGGGAGCAGGCGGGCTGATGCGAATCGCGCATGTCATCACGCGCATGATTCTCGGCGGCGCGCAGGAAAACACGCTGCTGACCTGTGAGGATCTGCAGTCCGAACATGGCGACAAGGTGTTGCTGGTTACTGGGCCACCGCTGGGACCGGAGGGAAGTCTGCTCGACCGCGCACGCCAGAGCGGCGTGCCGCTGGCGCTGATCAACTCGCTACGGCGATCAATCCATCCCTGGCGCGACACGCGCAGCTACTGGGAAGTGCGCCGCGTGTTGCGAGATTTCCGCCCCGATGTGGTCCACACGCACAGCGCCAAGGCAGGCTTGTTGGGCCGCGCGGCAGCCACGGCGCTAGGGGTGCCGGCCGTGGTTCACGGCGTACACGGTGCGCCGTTCCATCCTTACCAAAACGCGCTGTCGCGAGAATTCTTTCGTCGCTGCGAAGCCTGGGCCGCGCCACGTTGTCACGCCTATGTGTCGGTCTGCAACGCCATGACCGAACTATTGGTTACGGCGGGCGTCGATCGACGCGACAAATTCCGCACCGTGTACAGCGGCATGGAAGTCGAGCCGTTTGTCAACTCGGATCAACATCGAGACCGCGTACGCCGGGAACTGGAATATACCGACAGCCACGTGGTGTTCGGCAAGATCGCGCGGCTGTTTCATCTCAAAGGGCATGAATTCGTCATCGACGCCGCACGCCAGGTCGTGGCCCGCCAGCCTCAGGCACGCTTCTTATTCGTGGGCGACGGTGTCTTGCGCTCGACCTGGGAACGCCGGATCGCCGAGGCCGGGCTGACAGACTATTTTCAGTTCACGGGGCTCGTTCCGCCCGAGCAAATTCCCGAGTTGATCGCCGCGATGGACGTGGTGGTGCATACCAGTCTGCGCGAAGGGTTGGCCCGCGCCCTGGCACAGGGCGTGCTGTCGGGGAAACCTGTCGTCAGTTTCGATATCGATGGCGCTCGCGAAATCGCCTTACCGGGCGAGACCGGCTTCTTGTTGCCCCCCCGCGACGTGCCTCGATTGATCGAGGCGCTGGTGTCGCTGGCCGCCGATCGGGCGCTGCGAGCCCGGCTGGGCAGCGGAGGGCGCGCCCGCTTCGCGCCGGTGTTTCGCCACCAGTTTGCCACGGCCAGCATCCGGGCGCTCTATGTCGAGTTGCTGGAGGGCAGACCACCGGCAAAGGCATCGGTGTAGAGCAGCACCTTGATGGGGTTGTCGGTCTTGTCGATTGCCAGGCGGAAAGCATCCGCCACCTGGTCGAAGTGGAACCGATGGGTGATCAAGGGTGCCACGTCGATGCGACCTTGCCGGATCATGTCGAGCGCCAGCGGCAAGTCGCGTTGCACCAGCGGATGCACCGAACCCACCACGCGCAAGTTCTGGCGGAAGATCTTCCACACCGGCAGCGGATAGTGTTCGGCGTCGGGCACACCAAACAACAACACCGTGCCGTGCTTGGCGCACAGGTCGACAGCCAGGTCGATGGTATCCGGCTGGTGCCCCACAGCCTCGATAACCACATCGGCGCCGCGGCCGTCGGTGGCTGCCAACACTGCTTCGAGCGGGTCCTCGCGATCCACGTGAATAGTGTGCGTGGCGCGCAGGGCGCAGCTGACTTGCAAACGATACTCGAGCCGGTCGAGCACCATCACGCGCCGCGCGCCCATGTTCGACACCAGGTGCGCCCACAACAGTCCAATCGGGCCCTGGCCCACAATGGCTACGTCGAGATCGAGTAGGTTGGGCAGTTTTCGCGCGGCCCACAAGATGGTTCCGAGCGGCTGGGCCAAGATCAGGTGTTCCAGCGGCTGGTACACTGGCAACGGAACCGCCATCGAGGCATCGGCCACGAAACATTCGCTCAGACCGCGCTGGTCGGGCGGAATGGCCAGCGTCATGTCGCCTGGCTGAAACCTCGGACTGCGGCTGGCTACCACCCGGCCAATGCATTCGTGCAGACTGTCGCCCAGGGGTCGCGGAAAATCGACATTGAACGCGCCGCCCAGAAATCGAGGGAAATCCGAGGCGCACAGCACGCCGGCATGTAAGCGAACCAAAATCGGCTCGCCGGGAATTTGTTCGAGGTCGGGCACGGGCACGTCGACCAGGTCGAGGCATCCGGGCCGTGAGATCGATGCCGATTTCACAATAGCTCCTCCACGGTTTTCCCTGATAGCCAGTTGAAACACGCCATCCTGGCATTTTTCAACCTCGCCCAGCGCGGAGCACAACTCCGCCCGGCTCGCTAAACAACAACTTATGTCGCTATTTTGCCATCGCATCCAGGCGATGACGCAGGCGCGTCGAATTCTTCAACTGGCTGCTAACAGTCCGACGTGCCGCCGTTGCCGGCGAACGCCGCCGCCCCCTTGTAGCCTCGCGCCGCGGGGCAGGCAATGCCGGCCCCGAACTGGTCTGCCGTCGAGGTCCGCCGCAGTCCCGGTGGAAGCCAGCCTCTTGGCACCGCGTCGCCAGGTTGTTGACCACGGCGACAGCCTGCTAGACTACCCGGCGAACTCGGTGGTGCGTGCCGCGCCACCCGGCGCGGAGCCGAGCGACAAGTTCTTGCCGCGCCTCCGAGACCACGGCTGCCCGCTGCTGGCAGTTGCGTTGGTGGGTGATCACGTCGCCCCGCCCAGGCGAGATGTCAGGGGATGATAACACCGTGGTTAGTGCTAGCCAGGAACGTGTTGGTTCCTATCGGTTGGTGAAACTAGTTCTAACGGGCCAGACCAGCCAGGTTTGGGAGGCAGTGCATGAAGTCTCGCGCGAGCGTTTCGCCATCAAGATGCTACTGTCGGAATACCGTCAAGACCGTGAACACGTCGCCTACTTGAAGCACGAATTCGAGGTGGGCAGGAAACTAGCTCACCCAAACATCGTGAAGTTCCACGACCTGGGCACGCACCACAAAAGTCCTTTTGTGGTCATGGACCTGTTCCCGTTTCCGAACTTGAAACAATACGTCAACCAAGGTGCCGAGCGCCTGGCCTATTTCGTTCCCGGTATTGTTCGACAAGCGGCCGAGGGCCTGGCCTATTTGAACGACCAGGGCTGGGTGCATCGCGACGTCAAGCCCGACAACTTCTTGATGGACTACGAGGGAGTGGTCAAGCTCATCGACTTTGCCTTGGCTTACCGCGCCCGCCACGGACTAGCGCGATTGTTTGGTGGCGGTCAGAAGTCGGTGCAAGGAACGATGAGCTATCTTTCTCCTGAGCAGATCCGCCGCGAGCCGCTGGACGAGCGTTCGGACGTGTATAGCTTCGCGTGCATGGCCTTTCACTTGATTCACGGCAAGCCTCCCTTTACGGCGCCGGCGCCCAACGAGTTGCTGCAGAAGCATCTGCGCAGTACGCCCCCCAGGCTCGACGCGCTGAACAAGAACGTCACGCCGGAGTTTGGCGAATTGCTGGCCCGGATGATGGCGAAACGGCCTCGAGATCGGCCAGAGTCGCTAACGGCCTTCCTGCGCGAATATCGTGGCGTTCGCGTGTTCAAGATCCCGCCCAAGGTTCCTACCTAAATCGGCCGGCGCGCAATTTTTTCACCAGCGGTGGGTCTGGCCGGCTCGCTTTCGAGCGATGCACATGCCCGACGGTTTCCGTTGAAGTCTGTCCGCAGGGGCACCTCGAAAGGGCCGTCGGGGTGCCTACGATGTGGAATTGGGCCCTGGGGCAGTGTCTAGAAACCGATGTTCCCCCGCGGATCCGGCCGGCTGGCCCCCCGGCGAGTGGAAAAAACGCAGGTTTGCGCGGCCCCGGGGCGGATGGTAAAGTGGAGCCACCTGAGCCCTCGTGGGCTCTCGCGATTCACCAAGGCGCCCCCGGCAGGTGTGGCAATGGCCAGTCCGAAGTTTCGTCTGGCGTTTGAACGCCCCATCTATGAACTGGAAGAGCGGCTCGCCAAGCTTGAATCGGCCCCTCAAGATGGCCAAACGGGGGAAGAAACTCGGCGTCTGCGCCGTGAACTGACCGACTTGCGGCGCTCGATCTACAGCCAGTTGCAACCGTGGGACATCGTCCAAGTGGCGCGCCACCCCGAGCGCCCCATGACGAACGACTACCTCGATTTGGTATTCGACGAGTTCGTGGAATTGCATGGCGACAAGTCGTTTGGCGACGATCGGGCGCTTCGCGCCGGGTTCGCCAAACTCGACGCTTACAAAGTCATGGTGATTGGCCACCAGAAAGGCAAGACGGTCAAGGAACGCAGCGCCTGCAATTTCGGCATGTCGCACCCCGAGGGCTATCGCAAGGCCTTGGGGAAAATGCGGATGGCCGCCAAATATGGCTTGCCCGTGGTTTGCTTTATCGATACTCCCGGCGCCTATCCAGGCATTGGCGCCGAAGAGCGCGGCCAGGCTCAGATGATCGCCAACAACATTTTGGAAATGTCGCGTCTGCCGACGCCGGTGGTATGCGTAGTGCTTGGCGAAGGTGGCTCGGGCGGCGCCTTGGGAATTGGTGTTGGCGATCGGGTGGCGATGCTCGAGTTCGCCTACTATTCCGTGATCAGTCCCGAAGGGTGCGCCGGCATTTTGTGGAAGAGTGGCGAGTACGCCGAGCAAGCAGCCAAGGCCTTGAAGTTTACCTCGCGCGACCTGTTGCGGTTGGGCGTGATCGACGACGTGATCGAAGAACCGTTGGGCGGCGCACACCGCGACCATCACCAGACGGCGGCGCGGTTGAAAATGTACTTGGTGCGCGCGGTACGCGAACTGTTGACCAAACCGCGGGCCACGTTGCTCGACGAACGCTATCACAAATTCCGGCGGATGGGCGTGTTTTTCGATTCGACGGCCGAGGCGGCGCCAGGCGCCGCGCCGGCGCCCCACCTGCCGACAGGGCAGCCCGATCCTGCCGCGCCACGACACTGATCGCCATCGCTAGCTGGGCAGTTGCTGCGCCCGGTGCGCATCCGGGGGAAACAAGGGTGAAGACTTCACCCCCCAGCGCGCCAGGCGATAGGTCCACCCCGTGCCCAAGCAGCCCAGCCCATAGGTCACGCTGCGCCGAAAGTTGATCGAAGACGCTTCGGCGAAATACTTCGTTGGACAACTCACCTCGGCGATGGTGTAGCCGTACCACAGAATCTGCGCTAGCATTTGATTGTCGAACACGAAGTCGTCGGAATTCTCAGCCAGAGGCAACCTCAGGAGCACCTCGCGAGAAAAAGCGCGATAGCCGGTGTGGAACTCCGACAGTTTGGCGCCCAGCAGCAAGTTCTCGGCCGCGGTCAGTGCGCGGTTGGAGACGTATTTCCACCAGGGCATGCCCCCGGCCAAGGCATAGCCCCCCAGAATGCGCGAGCCCAGCACGCAGTGATACAGGTCGTTGCCGACCAAACCGACCATGGCTGGCAGCAGCTTCGGGGTGTACTGATAGTCAGGATGCACCATGACCACGACATCGGCCCCCTGCTCGAGGGCCAACCGGTAGCAGGTTTTCTGATTCCCTCCATAACCACGATTGGCCGGGTGGCGGTGGACTGTGGCACAGGGGAGCGTGCGCGCAATGTTCACGGTGTCGTCGCCGCTGGCATCGTCAACCACGATCACCCGGTCGACGAGACCTTGCGCCATCACCTCTTCATATGTCTTGCGTAGAGTCTGAGCCGCGTTGTAGGCCGGCATGACCACGACTACCTGCTTACCCGCAAACATTTGCTGCACACTCCCTAGGACCGAGAAAACTCTTTCACCCGCCAGCGAGCCACCCGGCTCGGTCAACCGCACTGCCCTGGTGCCACGGCCCTGCTCCGAACGTCTGTCCTCGACCGCGCCGAACCGGGCCCGATTTTCCATGGTCCCCGACCACCTTGCCCTGCGCCGACTGCGCAACCAACCTGCGGGACCGGCGACGGCGGTCTCTGTCGGCTGCCGCAGCGCCTCGAGCCGCGTCGAGCCGCTCGGCCGGCTGCGCCGCGCCACCGGTCCGACCTTAGGCGCCGCGGGAACCGATTCGGTCCGTCGCCCTCCGCGACGCACGAATCGCGGAGAGTGTCTTCAAAACCCCTGGCCTCGAAAACCCACCTCCGTCTAGCGTGAGCATAGTAGTCGACGGCAGCCCCAAGCGGCAGTCCGACGAGCCGCGTCGGGCAAGGTCTAGGGCCATCGATTCGCAGGGCTGCCAGGCAGCGGCGAGCACCGTTTCTGAGGCCCATTTCTTCGGCTGCCCAACGTCTGATAATGTCTGTTATGTTCGGTCAGGCAGCGGTTTTTACCGGGAAATACGGCTTTTCGTCGACCCTACACGGGGCCCGGCGCCGTCTCCTGCCGGGTGCGGAATGAGCGATCGACCAAGGCTGTCGGCGATGGAAGAAGCGCCATTTCGTGCGCGCTCGTTCGATGCCAGGTCGGTCCAATCGCCATCGGAAACCGCGCCCGATTCCACCGCCAAAAAAATCGCACACGACGGTTCGATGGCCGGGCCGGGAAGGCGACGTCGCAACGGTCGATCTCGGGTTCCCAGGAGCAGCCAAAAATGCTGTTTCGAGCAGGGGCCCTAGCCCGCGCCCCCCTGCCCTGACAGTGGTTGTCGCTGACGGCCGCCTGGAAGCTGCGTCGGCCAGGGTCGAGGACGCTGGTCGATCGGGGGCCTGTGTTAACGATTAAAGTAGTTGTCCCAAGGCGCGGCCGTTTCCGAGTCTGCCGTGTCGGGGGTCGAGTAGCCTGGCGGCTGCTGTAACTCTTCGTCCAAGCGGTTCAGATAGGGGCCGATCGCGTCACGCACTTCCGTGGGGAGCACGGGTCTGGCCGTTTGAATGAGCTGGGCGATGTAATGCCCCGATTGCGATTGCAGAACGGCATCGCGCCCGGTGGAAGACAGCGTCACCGCGAAGAAGGTAACGACGACACAAATCAGGACCCCCTTGGCAGCGCCAAAAAGTGCGCCCAGTTGGCGATCGAAATCTTTGAGTTTGACTCGCTCGATGGTGCCGGCCACGAGCCGGAAAAACAGCCACACCGCGAGCGAGGTGCCGACGTACACGGCGAGCATGCCCGCGAATCGATTGAAGGGCGCTTGGTCGCCAAAGTAGGGAGCCACCTGGCCACCAAACTGCAGCGCCATCGTATAGCTCAGACCGACCGACACCAACGAGGCAACCTGCCAGGCCATGCCTTTCCAAGCGCCCATCAGCGTGGCGATCGCCAAAATGGCGAGCATCAGTGCATCGTACGGTTGAACCGACGGCATGGCGAAAACCCTCGTGCGGTAGGCGTGGCCCCCGACTGTCGTTGTGGATGTGCCCCCGTCAGGGCAGCCGTAGCGACCCACTCGCCGATGGCCAACCATCCGCGCCGGCCGTATCGCAGGGAGCAAATTCCCCAGGCTGCGTGTTATTCGCCGCCCAGGTTGGTCGCTTGGGGGGCCTAGCATAGCGAACGGGGCCAATTGGCAAAACGTCACCCTGTTCGGCAGCTTTGGCAAGTGGGGCAGCCTCGAATGTCGAGGAGGGAAGGGTGGTTCGGGCAGTTGGCCTTGGTGCGGTGAGCCCCTTGCGATAGAGTCCGCACCAGATCGGCATTGTTCGTTTCGTCGAGAGGAAGCAATTGCCATGGCCGGCTTCAAAACGCACGTGACCACCAGTACGGTGTTGGGCGCGGGTTACGGAATGGTTGCCTATTGGCAAGATGATTTTCGCTGGACCACTTGCCTCTTGGCCGGTGGTCTCTGCGGTGTGTCGGGCATGCTACCCGATCTTGATAGCGGGCCCGGACGGCCGCTGCGCGAAAGCACCAGCTTCGCGGCGGCGGTGGTTCCCATGCTGCTGGTTCCGCGACTGCAACAACTGTCGCTCGACGCCGAACTGATCATTCTGATCGGCGCGCTGGTGTATCTTCTTATTCGCTTCGGGGTGGCCCGCTTGCTGGCCGCCTACACGGTACATCGCGGCATGTTCCACAGTCTGCCGGCCATGTTGATCGCCGGCGAAGCGGCATTCTTGCTGGGCTACATGGGTGACCTGCGCACGCGATATTTCCTCACCGGCGCGGTGATGTTGGGTTTCTTTTCCCATCTACTCTTGGATGAATTGTGGTCGATTGAATACCTGCGCGGGCGCTGGCGGTTCAAGAAATCGTTCGGCACGGCCATCAAGCTGTGGGGCGATTCGGGGTGGGCCAACTTGTCGTGCTATGCCAAGCTGGCGGCGCTGACCCTGATCGTTGTCAACGACCCGAACTGGATGCAACACGTCGAACAGACCCGAGGCCGGCTATTCCGGTTCGAGCGTCCGGCCGAAAGGCTGGCTGAAGATCCGCCGTCGATTGAGAGGGAAGACGATCCCGAAGAGGCCTGGCAGCGCTAACCAGTCTGTCGAATTCTAGAACGGGCTTCAAACGGCCCATGGAAGCAATCGGTGGGCCTCGTGCGCAGTACCGGTTGCGACCCTGGTGCTCGCGCCGCACGACACGCACCTCATCCCGAATGCTACA
>CAYSXM010000104.1:0-7261 GCA_964434905.1 uncultured Pirellulales bacterium
GCGAGCTCCGCGATGGCTTTCTGCCGGCGCAATACGAGGCGGCCAAGAGCTTCTTTGAGTCATTGAAGGCGCACGGGGAGCCTGACTTGATCTTCACGCACCGGCTCGAAGATCGCCACCAGGATCATCGGCTGGCCGCCGAGCTGACCTGGAACACGTGGCGAAACCACGTGATCCTCGAGTACGAAGTCATCAAGTACGAAGGCGACCTTGGGCAACCGAACGTCTTCGTTCCCCTGTCACCGGCCGTCGAGCGCCGCAAGCTACAGCACCTTCAGCGGCACTTCGGCAGCCAGCGCTCAAAGCATTGGTTCGACGACAGCAGCTTTAGCGGTCTGGCAAGGCTGCGCGGTCTGGAGTGCCGCTCGCCCAGCGGCCTGGCCGAGGCCTTCCACGGCCGCAAGCTGGTGCTTGCGCCGCCGAGCACAAAATCGTGAGCGCACCGCTGGTCAGCATCGGCATGCCGGCATACAACTCGGCGCGCACAATCCGTGAATCGCTGGACTGCCTGCTGACACAGGACTGTCACGATATCGAAGTCATCATAAGCGACAACGCATCGACCGACGCGACTTGGGCCATCCTGCAGGAGTATGCGGCACGCGATTCCCGAGTCGTCATACTGCGGCAGCCCCGCAACGTCGGCGCCAATGGCAACTATTCGGCCGTGTTTCGTGCCGCGCGCGGGCGGTACTTCAAATGGGCCTCGTCGAATGACTGGTGCGCTCCAGACTTCGTTAGCTCCTGCGTTGCGCTGCTGGAAACCCGGCCCGACGCTGTGCTCGTTGCGCCCCGCACGCGCCTGTTTCAGCAAACGATCGATGATGGGGCGGCATACAACGACGATCGCGCATTCGACGACCCGGACCCGGTTCGTCGCTTCGCGGACGTGACGACGCGCATGCGGCTGAACAACGTGCTCAACGGTGTGGTACGGACAAATGCTTTACGGCGAACCCGCCTGATCGAACACTACCGTGGTGCCGATGTGGTGCTCGTGGGCCATCTTGCGCTCCTGGGTCCAATCTTGCTGTTAGACCGCTACCTGTTCGGCCGACGCATGGACCGCGCCTCCGCCACGCCACTGATGTCTGACGATGCGATCCGTCGCCACCATCATCCAACCAAGACATTGAATGCGCTATTTCCCGGCGTGCGCTATGCGGCCGGCTGCTTTCGGGCGGTGGCAGCCACCAGCCTTTCCCCTACGGATCGGCTGCGCGCGTTGGCCTGGGTCGCCCGCCTTACGCGATGGCGCGTGCCTGAACTGGGCCGCGATCTGATCGACGCACTACGCTACCCACTACGATGAACGGATCGCCGCCATTGGAACCGACAGCCGCCGATGCACAACGCGCTGGCGATTCGATGCTGAGGCTCGTGCACGAGCTGTTTCCGCTTTGCCGCAGCATCACCGGGCCCGGTTTGCGAGCCACACTGGCAGGCATTGCCGACCGTATTCCGCTGCAACTGACCGAAGTCCCCACCGGCTCGACAGTCTTCGACTGGACGGTCCCACGCGAGTGGGCGATCGACGATGCATGGCTCGAACACGAAACCGGCCGCCGCTTCGCGGAGTTCGCGGCAAACAATCTTCACGTCGTGGGCTACAGCGTGCCGGTAGACGAATGGCTGGATCTCGACGCGCTGCGACCGCGCCTGCACACCCTGCCGCAGCACCCCGATTGGGTGCCGTTTCGCAGCACATACTACAAAGAAGATTGGGGCTTCTGCCTCGCCGATCGCGTGGCGCGCGAACTACCACCCGGGCGCTATCGCGCGGTGATTCGCTCCCGCCTGTACGACGGAGCACTCACGCTGGGCGAGCACGTGCACCGAGGCGAGAGCCCAGACGAGATACTCATCTTTGCTCACACGTGCCACCCCTCGCTCGCGAACGACAATCTCAGCGGCATTGCTGTGGCCACGGAACTGGCGGCATGGCTCGATAGGCGCCGCACCCGCTACACGTATCGGTTCCTCTTCGCACCGGCGACGATCGGCTCGATCGCCTGGATGGCGCGAAACCCCGAGGCTGTTGACCGAACGCGCCATGGACTCGTTCTCGCCATGCTGGGAGACGATCGGCCGCTTCAGTACGGCCGAACGATCAATGGCCAGGCACCAGTCGATCGGGCTGCTGCCGCCGTGCTGCCTCGGCTGGACTCGAGCGCGCTGCTGCACGACTTCCTGCCTTGGGGCTTCGACGAACGGCAATTCAATACCCCTGGCGTGCGCATGGCAGTGGGTCGATTGACCCGATCGATGTCGGGTCAGTATCCGCAGGAACACACGTCGGCGGACAACCCTTCGATGATCTCGGCCGAGGCACTGGCCGGCGCCTGGCAGGCAGCCGTGGGCATCGTGCATGCCCTCGATTCCGACCGCCGCTGGATGAACCTGATGCCCAACGGCGAACCACAACTCGGCCGCCGAGGGTTGTACCGGCAAAGCGGTGGATACTACGATCACGTGCCCGAACGGCACCTCGCGCTGTTGTGGATGCTGCAGCTCTCCGACGGCCGACACTCGCTGCTCGATATCGCCGAGCGTTCGCAGCTACCCATTGGCCTGCTGCAGTCCTGTGCGCGCGACCTCGAGCGCGCGAGACTGCTTGCGATCGCCGACGACGACAACGCCTGACCCGAACGGCAGCGCCGATTCGGCCGATGCCGGTGATGGCCCGAGAATCCGACTCGCTCATGACTCCCGACACCCGACTCTTTCGCCGTATCCGCACACAGCGCGCCGCACGCCGACATGGCACATGACAGCGTGCAGAACCGGATGGCGCGTGGCGCCGTCTGGATGGTGCTGGTCAAGTTCGTCGAGCGTGGGCTCGGACTGATCAGCACACTGATTCTGGCGCGACTGCTCTCGCCGGGGGATTTCGGCACCGTCGCGATGGCGATGTCATTCATCGCGATGGCCGAGTTGCTCGCCGCGTTCGGCTTCGACGTGGCCATCATCCAAAACCCCTCGGCCACGCGCGACCACTACAACAGCGCATGGACGAGCAATCTGTTGCTCGGGCTAAGCATCACGCTGTTGATGGCCGCCCTCGCGTTGCCCATAGCCGATTTTTACCGCAAGCCTGAGTTAACCTGGGTCGTGCTGGCACTTGCTCTCGGCCCGCTGCTGACGGGGCTGGAGAACATTGGCGTCGTTGCGTTCCGCAAGGAACTGGATTTTCGGCGCGAGTTCCGTTTCCAGATCGCGCGCAAGCTCGCCGGGTTTGCGATCGTGGTGCCGCTTGCCTTCATGCTGCGCAGCTACTGGGCGCTGGTGGTCGGCATTCTGTTCTCCAAGGGTGCCGGCACCATCATCAGCTACCTGATGCACCCGTTCCGGCCACGGCCGTCGCTGTCGCACTTTCGCCAGCTATTCGTCTTTTCGCGCTGGCTGCTGGTGAACAACCTCGTGTCGTTCTTCAAGGAGCGATCGTCGGATTTCTTCCTCGGCCGCATGGCAGGCGCGATGCCTCTGGGCACCTACAACGTGGCCTACGAACTCTCGAACCTGCCCACCACCGAGATCAGCGCGCCGATCAATCGCGCTCTCTTGCCGGGCTTCGCAAGAATGGACAAGCCGGAGCAGATCGCTGCCGCCTACGCCAACGCGGTCGGGTTGCTGGCATTGCTCGCGCTGCCGGCCGCGGCCTGCATGTACGCAGTGGCACCGTACCTCGTAGCCACGTTGCTGGGCCAGAAGTGGCTCGACGCGATCCCGTTGATGCAAGTGCTGACCTTCAACGGAGCGCTATTGCTGTTTCACTCGTCGATGTGTTCGGTGCTGTTCGGGCGCGGATTCCCCGGCGCGGTAACCGCGAGCAATGCGGTGTTCGCGCTCCTGCTGATCGCGAGTCTTTCGATCTTTCTGGGATTCCTTCCGCAGACGGGTTTGGTCGGCGCAGCCTACGCCGCGCTAACCACTTCGCTGCTGTGCACGCCGCTGTACCTGTACCAGATGCGCCGGTGCCTGGGCGTGCCGCCAAGCCTTTTCATCCGCGCCACACGTCGGCCGGCATTGGCGGCGACGGCCGTAATAGTGGTCGTGCAACTCGTCTTGCCGCCGTACGATGCCGCGATCGGACCGCTCGCCACCGTTCTTTGGTTCGGTGTCGGCGTGGCGCTGGCAGTCATCGTGTATGTCGGTGCGATAGCGGCCATATGGCACTTCGTCGGCCGGCCCGCGGGTGCCGAGCAGATCGCCTGGGACTTCGTTGGCGACCAGATTCGCCGCCGGCTCGCGCGCAAAGTTCCTGCCGCGAAGCAGCGCGACGAACAGCAATCAAACTGATGAGCGAGCGCTGAGCGAGATCGCGTTTTCCTGGCCGCGCAGGCTGAGGTTGAAGGCCGGCGACTGGGTAACCGTGCGGTCTGCCGAGGAGATCCTCTCCACGCTGGACGCACGGGGCCGGTTAGACCGCCTACCTTTCCAGCCCGAGATGTTGGCCTTCTGCGGCCGCCGCATGCGTGTGGCCAAATCAGCCCACAAGACCTGCGACAACATCCAGAAAACCGGCGGTCGCCGCATGCTGGACGCGGTGCATCTGGAAGGCGGCCGCTGCGACGGGAGCAACCACGGCGACTGCCAGGCGGACTGCGTGTTCTTCTGGAAGGAAGCTTGGCTACGGCGCGACGGCGACACCACGCCCGCATTAGCAACGCGGCCGGCGTTGAGTGCCGAGCAGCTGGCAGACACTGCGTATGCGCCCGGTGAGCGTGGCTCGCCGGACCCCACCTACGTATGCCAGACCACGGCGCTGCATGATGCGACGACGTTGCTGCACTGGTGGGACGTGCGCCAGTACGTGCGCGACGTGACCAGCGGCAACCACGGCGCGTGGCACATGGCAAAGCTGCTGGTGTTCGCGATGTACCGCAACCTCGTCGGGCTGGGCTACGGCTACGGCGTATTGGTGCGGGCGTTCAATGCCTTTCAGCGCCTTCGCGGTGGCAAGCCCTACCCCCAGGGCAGCGGCATCATCCCCCACGGCCAGACTACGCCGCACGAAGTGCTCGATCTCAAGCCGGGCGAGTGGGTCGAAGTCAAACCGGTCGACGAGATCCTGCGAACGATTACCGTCCACGGGTTCAACCGCGGGATGCGCTACGACATGGAGATGTCGAAGTACTCGGGCGAACGCCACCGGGTGCAAATGCGAGTCGACCACCTGATCCACGAACAGACCGGAAAGCTGCTGCAGATGAAGTCGGCATGCATTCAGCTCGAGGACGTGTACTGCCGCGCCGAATGCACGGCACGCCGCATCGGATGCCCGCGCGCGTCGAACACCTACTGGCGCGAGATCTGGCTGAAGCGCGTTAGTGGTCCGGAGGGCGGCTGAGGTTTCGCCTCAGCCGCGCCACAAAGCAGGCCGTTCGTCGCCCACCCACTCGGGTTGATTGCCCCTGCCGCTACGGTCTCCGATATCGTCTGGCGTAGGGTCAAGATTCAAGTACCACAAATGCACAGCGCCTGACCGCGTACTGCCGGGCTGGTCGACCTCGCGGAGAATTTCCGTCTGCGAGAGACGGGCCGAGTAGATCTGCAGACCACGCAGCACGCCGCACCACACCTCTTTGCCAGGCGCCCAGGGCGCGTCGCCCCACGTGAGCGCCGGCCTCGGCGGCCGGGCCTCGCCCCAGTCTGGGCACAACAGGTACTGGAGCCGCCGCCAGGGATCTGTGCGCGGCAGATCCCAATAGAAGTCGTGGTGCTTGCCCCGTGAATCACCCCAAACCCGAAGCGCCTGGGTGTGCCACCGCCCGTAGTCGACGGGACCCCCAAGTACGTCTTCGCGGTTGACCGAGATCTCCCAGCGGTGGTCCGTGCCGCGCGGTGGCGGCACCGGGTATGGATGCGCGCCGTAATAGCTGTCGGCATCGCGGCCGGGCTTCCAGAGAAACGTATCCAGGGTACCGCGATCGTCGTCGTTACCCCAAAAGAATGCCGTGTAGTACCCCGCCTGGCGCCTGGGCAGCGCGCGCCAGATGTAGGTTGCAGGATAGATCGGCAACGGATTCAGGAATCGGAAGCGCATCGTTCGCCGCACCTTGGCCGAACCGGGGAACTCCAAGCCCAGCCGGGCCGGTGCCGGCTGCGGCATGACCCGGCTGGGGACCGCCAGCGCCGCCGTGGCGCCGGCGAGCAGTTCGCGCCGCCTCAAGCCCGCAAGGCGCCGGGCGCCCGCTGTGCCGCCGACTGCCTCGGCCTCACCCCGCCCATAGGGTCGGCTTGCTCGACGCGTCTGCCCATATCGGATGGTGCCCCGCACCCGACTTGTCGCTGATGTCCGTTGGCGTCGGGTTGATATTCAAGTACCAGACGTTGGCGACGCCTTGGGCCGTGGCCAGCCCGTCGGAGGCCGCTTCGGCCAGAATGTCGGCCTCTGACAACGCGCGAGAAAAGATCTTCAGGCCGCGAAGCACGCCGGACATGCGCTCATGCTGGAAGCCGCCATACCACGGCGAGTCGCCGAAGGTAATCGCCGGCAGCGGCGGCATGCGCTCGCCAAAGTGGGCCGGCACGGTGGCCTCGATTACGTCACCTGGAGCGGTAGACGGCAGATTGATGTAGAAGATCAGCGTCTTCGTGCCGTCTGAATTGCGAAACACGCGCAGCGCCTGCGAGTACCAGACGTCCTTGACGACCGTCTTGCGCGCACCGGCACGCGTCACCGTGTAGTCACCGCCGAAATCAGTGGCAAGCTCCCACCAGTGCGCTGTCCCGCTGCTGTTACTGCTGGTGGGGTACGGATGCGCACCGTAGTAGCTGTTCGGGCTGCCGCCATCCCACAGGAAGCTGCCATTGTTGCTCCACCACATGGTCACGTAGTACCCGGTCTGCTGCCGCGGCCGCACGCGCCACATGTAGGTGGCGCCTTGTCCGTTCGGCCCCCACATGGGCAGCCCGTTTGACTCGGGATTGAGGAACTGAAATGCCACGAAGGCGTTCGCAGGAGCGTCGCCGTTCGCCGGAAACGAGAGTCCGGATGTGCCGGTCGGCGCTGGCGTCGGGGCCGGGGTCGGCGCTGGCGTCGGGGCTGCGGTCGGCGCTGGCGTCGGGGCTGCGGTCGGCGCTGGCGTCGGGGCTGCAGTTGGCACTGGCGTCGGGGCTGCAGTCGGCACTGGCGTCGGGGCCGCAGTCGGCACTGGCGTCGGGGCTGCAGTCGGCACTGGCGTCGGGGCTGCAGTCGGCACTGGCGTCGGGGCCGCAGTCGGCACCGGCGTCGGGGCCGCAGTCGGCACCGGCGTCG
>CAYSXM010000104.1:7361-9540 GCA_964434905.1 uncultured Pirellulales bacterium
GGCGTCGGGGCCGCAGTCGGCACCGGCGTCGGGGCCGCAGTCGGCACCGGCGTCGGGGCCGCAGTCGGCACCGGCGTCGGGGCCGCAGTCGGCACCGGCGTCGGGGCCGCAGTCGGCGTAGGCGTGGCACTCCCCGCTGGCGGGGTCGGTGCCCGCCGACCTTGCCCGTTCTCGCCATCCTGCGGGCTAGTGGTATCCGTATCCTGCCCTGCGCCTCCGCAGGCAACCAGTCCTTGTACGCTTGCGAACAGCATCAACAGATGGGTGACCCTTCGTCGGGATGGATTCATGCGTTCTCGATGTCAGGCAGTTGCAGACGAATCTCCACACAGTATCCGTCATGGGCGGCCTCGAACTTGCAGCAAAAGGCATCGCTGCTTGGCTTGCGACATCCTCGGGTGAACCCTATGTCAATGTGTGACTATGGGCGTTCTCGACTTCCAGGGCCTTGAGCCGCTTGACGTCGCTCGGCGCGAGTTCACCGAGGTGCTTGCGCCAGGAGTAGATCGTTTGTTCGCTGGCCTTGTGCTTCTTGGCTGCCGCCGCAATCGACGTGGCGGCAGCCTCTCGAAGGACGACGACCATCTGTTCGTCGGTGAATCGGCTATTCCTCATGGGCTCCTCGCTGTCGAAGAGCCATCTTCCCAGCTATCTGTGGTCCGAAGAAACCGGTCCAGGTCAGGCGCGTTACGCCGGCCGCCATTGGGCACTGCTGCCACGTTGGTCGTGTTTGGGCTGTTGCCGGACTATGAGTCCCCATTGGACACGTCGTCTCGGCCCTTCGGTTGCTGGCAGGTAGCATGGCGTGCCTTGGGGTCTACATCGTGGCGATCTCGCTGGCGTGGCACGTGGAGGGACGGCGAGTGGGCGCAGAGCAAATCTCCGCCGACTTCATTGGAGCCCAACCGACGCTGTGGTTCGGCACCCGGCCGGCGGCACAAAAGGGCTGAGCGCGCGAGCGTTGCCGGCGATGCATGACAAGATACAAACTTTGCTTGGCCTCATCGACTTGGGTTTGAGGCGAGCGCGCGAGTGGTGGGGCCGCTGGAAGTGAGTTCAGTAGAGAACCAGGAGTCCTGGGCGCGCAGGTTGCCGCTGTTAGGCTCAATCGGCCGCCTTTCCGACCCGAACACCGGTCTTCGACGACCCTTGCCCCAGAACTCGGGGATTGCCGCAACGACCTACCGCAGAAGAATAGCTGGCAGACCGAACTCGGCGTACGCGCTGTGCTGGCAGGTGGTCAACTTGTGGCTCCGCCAGCGTATACCGCTAAGGCCAAATGGTACCGACACTCGCGCCGTAGACGGAGGCTGCATGAGGACCCGAGCATCGCTCTCCGGTCAGATCGTTATGACCGCTCTGCTTGCAGCGACCGGATACGCTGCGCCTGCCGCTGCCCAATCAGATAGCAAGTCCGAGCCTTGTGGGTCACTGGCAAACGCCTTTGGTCCACTCGACTACCGCACAGACCGGGACAACAACCTGCAGTTGGTTGAGTCGGCCCATTTCACGCCAGCTGTCGAAGCGTTGGTTCGAGGCAACCGGGGTTATCTCGGATCTGACATCGACTACACGTTGCGCGCCTACCCCAATCACCACCGTGCACTGGTTTCGGCAATGCGCTACGGTGAAAAGCTCAAGACCCCCCAGCCGCCGTATATGACCTACTCTATCGAGTGCTATTTCGTGCGCGCCCTGCGATTTCGTCCGGATGATGCAGTAGCACGCATGCTCTATGCACAATTTCTGGATTCCAAAGGCAGAGCCGCCGAGGCAATTACGCATCTCGAACACGTCAGCTCGCGGGCGGCGGAGAACGGCCTCACGCAGCACAACGTGGCCCTGCTACACCTGGAGGCCAATCGCTACGAATTGGCGCTACGGCATGCCCATCGTGCACAGGCGCTTGGTCACCTAGGCCTAGAGTTGCGCGCGCGATTGGTCGCCGTGGGCCAGTGGCGGGATCCCGTCCCCACAGCATCGCCCACAGCCTCGTCGGTCATCGGTGGGCGCTAATCTCTGAACTTGCGAACCGCACGGACGCGGCAGCGAACCACTCCCCTAATCCAGCATGTCTACGGATGCTGAACCCTGGTCGGCAGCGGTGTTCTCTAGCCGAGAGACGTTGACCACTCTCCTAGGTACGATCAATGCCCTGCGCGTCGCTGGTGGGCCATCG
>CAYSXM010000105.1:0-9526 GCA_964434905.1 uncultured Pirellulales bacterium
GGTCAAGTCAAACAGAAAATTAAAATTTTTCGGATTGCGATGCACAACCGGAAATACCCGACTACTGGCACCGTGATCGCCCCCAACAAATGGCCGCAAACCGTTCACAACAAACACCTTGCGACGCTCAATCCCGGCCCGGTCGCCGTCCCATACTTGGTGTCAGGCGACCAGCAATTCCGAGCCCGACGCCAAAACATGAACACCGCCAGTACGTTTAGACTAAACAGAACGGACGCGCCGGTCAACAAATCGGCAGCGATTTCAGAGACTTCTCCGGTTGGCCCGTTGGGGGCCACTTGGAATCCCATCAGGGCGGCTCGGGGCCGGTCGCCACATGGCAGTGGCAGCTTGTTTTCCCGTGAATTTCGCGATGATCGCGCTCTGTGAATCATCCGCGCGCTTACGAACCAGTTGCGGCACGCTCGGCCCCCTGCCCCGCTTGGTAACGCGCGCTCCGCGCCACTGCCGCGCGCCGCGGCGCGCCGGCAGGAGTCAACTCGATCACGCGTTGTTGCACTGCGAGCGCTTCGGAGAACGCTCCCTGACTGGCCAAGGCCGCCGCCAAGGTGTCGAGATAGGTCGCGTTTTCGTCAGGCACGCTGCCGATTGCCTCGCGCGCTAGTGCCACCGCCTCCAACGGACGACGCCGATCCACATTCGGATGCGTCGCCCACAGCCAGGCCGCGTTGTTCAGCAGCCGGTGATCACGAAAACCACCCCTAAGCAGTGCGCGGTACGCGCTTTCCGCCTCGTCGAGTCGCCCCAGCAGATCGCAAGCGGTGCCTCGCCCCAGCCGCGCTGGCAACAGCGCAGGGCGGATCTTCAATGCCTGCTCGAAGCACGCCAGCCCCTGCGGTACCTCGCCACGATCGATCCGCGCCCAGCCCAGATTGTTCCATGCCACGGCGTTGTTCGGTACCACGCGCGCGGCATGCTCAAACAGCGAAACACTGGTGCGCCAAGTAAAAATTTGACGTTCGGTTTGTACGATCAAACCGGACAACAGCGCCACGATGGCCACCACCACGGCAGCCCCGCTCGGGCGTTGCCAGCGTGGCGAGAAACGCACCCGGCAGGCCGCACCCAGATCGCCGCAGAGCCACACCCCGGCCCAGCACAACCCCATGCCAGGCAGATAGGTATAGCGGTCGGCTAAGCCTTGGCCGCCCACTTGAACTAGCCCTGCCACGGGGACCAGCGTGCCCAAAAACCACAGGCACCCCACCGCGAGATATCCGCGTCGCCGCTGCCAAAAGGCCAGTGCCAAGAGCGTCAGCCAACCGGCTGCCGAAGCTAGTACCCAGGGCGACAGAGGGGCCAACCGGGGATGCGGATAATACACCGCCAGCCGCGCCGGCCAAGCGTGCAGCGCTAAATAACGCGCCGCGCTCAACACGGCGTTGGCCACACGGTCGGGCCAGGGAACCAGGTCGTTGGCGCCCACGGCGCCGGCCGACCGCTGAACCAGATAGGTCACGATCGAAGAAACCAGCACCAGCCCGAACAAGGGCCATTTTTCCCGCACGAGCGGCCACCAGGCGGCCCCTCGCGTGCGCCTTTTATCGGGGGCCACGCCCCGCTGCGCCGCAGTGGCCTGCGGGTTCCAACGCCCCAGGGGCCAAGCATCCAACAGCAACATGGCAAAGGGAAACGTCACCACCATCGGCTTGGCCAACAGGCCCAGACTCAAGAGCCCGGCCACCACCGCCATGGCCCGACCGCGCGGTCGCTGTGCGTAATTCAGATAGGCAGCCCACGCGGCCAACCAGGCCAAGGTGCTCAGCACATCCTTGCGCTCGGAAACCCAGACCACCGATTCCACGCGCAGGGGGTGCCAGGCCCACAGTGCGGCCGCCAACAGGCTCGGATAAACGCGCCCTGTCGAGCGCGCCAGTACCCAGGCAAAAAGCCCGGCGTTGGCCGCATGCAACAGCACATTCACGGCGTGGTGCCCGGCGGCGCGGTCGGGGCCGAACAAGGTCACGTCGAACAAATGGCTAAGCATGGTCAGGGGGTGCCAATTGGCCACCACCACGCGTGTCGCTGCGGCGACGATGCTGGGGCCGCACAGTCCCTGCCGCACCCAGGCATTGCGGTACACGTATTGATCATCGTCGAAGTTCACGAAATCGCAGCGCGTGGCGGCCCAAAACACCAGCACCGTGGCAGCGCCAAGCGCGCAGACGCCCCACGCGGCATGTCTCGACACCCGCCCGGTCGAAGTGCCTGGCTGGCTGGGCCCCTGCGGCTTGCGCGAGGCGCCCTGCGATCGAGTTTCGGCCGCGTGTACATTGCGATTCGATCGCCGGGGGCCCATCGGGTATTCTCGGTAGCGCGGTTGACCGGCAGGCAGTCGACGTGGCTTAGCCCGGACGATTCGGGCTCAATTTTGCAGCACGTTCGTTTTCAGCACGTTAGTCGGTGTGCCTCGGCCAGCCAAGCCAGCGGGGCGCGGCCCGCTTGACACTCGCAAGGCAGGCAACGCTTTGAGCACGGCCCCTCCTACCCCAACGCTTGGTGCGCCACGCGACCGACTCGCGGCGGCTGCGGTCGCGCTGGCCACCGCGCTGGTGTTTGCGCGGGCAATCGGCGGCGAGTTTGTCGACCTCGACGACCGGGAATACGTGGTGCAGAACCCCTGGGTGAACCAGGGGCTGTCGGGCGAGTTCTGGTCTCGCGTGTGGACGACACCCGTGGCCGCCAACTGGCATCCGTTGACGGTGTTTTCTCATACGCTCGATTGCCAGCTATTCGGCCTGGCTCCCTGGGGGCACCATCTGACCAACGTGCTGTTGCATGCTGCCACGGCCGGGGTGCTGGTGCTCGCCTGGCGGCAACTGGGGCTGTCGCTGGGCGTGGCGCTGGCGGCCACGTTGCTCTGGGCCTGGCATCCGCTACGAGTCGAATCCGTGGCCTGGGTTTCCGAACGCAAGGATGTGCTGAGTGGCTTGCTTTGGGCGGCCAGCCTGGCGAGCTATGGCCTGTGGGTGGCGCGGCCGACCCTGGGGCGCTTTGGTTGGTTGTGGTGCCTGTATGCGCTGGCCGTATTGGCGAAACCATCGGTGGTCACGCTGCCCTGCGTGCTGCTGCTGCTCGATGTTTGGCCACTAGAGCGTTGCCGGTTGCCAGGGGACCTCGCGCCGGGGCGTTGGCGTATGCTGGCTCGGCTGATGGTCGAGAAGCTGCCCCTGGCTGCGTTGTCGCTGGGTGCCAGCGTGTTGACCTGGCTGTTCCAGCGCTCGCAGGGAGCGTTCTACCAAGAGTTTCCTTGGTCGTCGCGCGTGGCCAACGCGTTGGAATCGGTGTGGAACTACCTAGGGCAGTGGGCCTGGCCCACTGAGTTGTATATCCCCTACCTACTCAGCGGCCGGACATTCACCCCCTTGAAGACTTGGTTTCTGGCCGGGGCGCTGGTCGCCGTAACGGGCGCGGCGCTGGCAATGGCGCGCCGCTGGCCCTGGTGCCCGGTCGGTTGGGGGTGGTACCTGGGCGTGTTGGTGCCGATGATCGGGCTGGTGCAGGTAGGCTATCAGTCGATGGCCGATCGGTATACCTATTTGCCGCACATGGGCCTGTGCTTGGCGCTCGTCGCCACGTTGGCGGCAGTGGTCGAGCGGTGGCCCAGACTGGCCCTAGCCAGGGTCGGTGCGCTGGCCGTGCTGCTCACCCTCTGGAGCGGCCTGACGGTGCGCCAGATTGGCTTCTGGCAAAATTCGGAACGCCTGTTTCACCACACCCTGATGCACGATCCGGGCAACTATCTGGCCCACGTGGCGCTCGGTCGCGTGACCCTGCGTCGAAACGACGTGGCCGGGGCCGAGCGCGCTTTTCAGGCGGCATTGGCCAGCGAGCCGGCCGATGGTGACGCGCATTTTGGGCTGGGCGAAGTCGCACTGCGGCGCAGTCACTTTCACGAAGCCGTGTACTTTTTCGAGCGTGCCCGGCGCACGCCCGCGTCAGAGGCCTATTTGGCCGAGGCCTTGTCGCTCGTGGGGCGTGTAGCCGAAGCCCGCGCCCATTATCAGGTGGCCCTGGAACTTGATCCCTCGCTCGTCGCGTCGACGGCCAACCTGGGAGAGGCGATGTTGCGGGGGAGCGATCGCACTAGCGAGGCAATCGCCGCCTGGGAACGGGCTCTCGAAACGGCGCCGGACGACGTGCTGGTGCTCAATCGGTTGGCTTGGGTGCTGGCCACGCACCCCGACGACGCTCTGCGCGCGCCCGATCGCGCGCTGCGCTGCGCACTGCGGGCTTGCCGATTGACGGACGATAGCCAGCCGACCATGCTCGATACGCTGGCCGCGGCCCAAGCGGCTACGCGCCAGTTTGCCGCGGCCAACAAGACCGCCGCCGCGGCACAGGCCTTGGCCGACGTGCGTGCCAAACAAGACCCGGCCTGGCAGGCCTATGCCAAACAGATTGCGGCGCGCCGCGCGCTGTTTGCCGCGCGGCAGGCGTATCGCGAGGCTCCTGGCTCCGCGCCTGCCGCGCCGCTCGAACTGCCTGTGAGAGCACCATGAACGCACCGCGGGAGCGCGCTGGGGGAAACGCCGTGCTCGATGAGCGGCCTGCCCCCGCGACAAGTCGATCGCTCGGGGTCTCGGCGATCGATGGCGCCTGGGCGCTGGGTTTGGCCCTGGCCACGCTGGCGGTATTTTCCCGGGCGCTGGTTTGCGACTTCGTCGAGTTCGACGACAACGTCTATGTCACGCGGAACGCCGGCGTGCAGGCGGGGCTGTCGTGGACCGGCTGGAACCAGGCTTGGACTGCGGTCGTGGGGTCCAACTGGCACCCACTCACCATGTTGTCGCATGGGCTCGACTGGCAATTGTTCGGCCCTCGCCCCTGGGGGCACCACCTGACCAGCATCGTCTGGCACGGTCTCACCGCGGCCGCGGTGTACCTGTTGTGGGTCGAACTGACCGGGCGCCGCGCTACCAGCCTGGCGCTGGCGGCGCTCTGGGCTTGGCATCCACTGCGTGTTGAATCGGTGGTGTGGGTCGCCGAGCGCAAAGACGTTCTGAGCGGATGCCTGGGCATCGCCACGCTCTGGGCCTATGCGCGCTGGGCTCGCGGCCCAAGCCCTGGGCGATTTGCGCTGGTCACGGCACTGTTCGCCTTGGGGCTGACGGCCAAGTCGATGTTGGTCACGCTGCCGGTGATCATGCTGCTGTTGGACTATTGGCCGCTCGAGCGATGGCGAAGCGGCAACGCGCCGGGTAGCAACGCACTGACCAGCGGCCGTGCGCTGGCCTTCCGGCTGGTACGAGAGAAATGGGCATGGATTGGACTCTCCGCATTGTTTTGCCTGATCGCACTAAGCACACAGAGCCAGGTCGCGATGCGGACCCTGGGCAAGTTGCCCCTGGCGTGGCGCGCTGCAAACGCGGCGGTGGCCGTAGTCGACTACCTGGGCCAACTGGTTTGGCCCAACGGTTTGGCCTGCTTCTACCCCCACCCGGTCGATCGCTTGCCCTGGGGCCAGGCGATCGTGGCGGCGGTGGCGATCGTGGTGTGTGGCCTGCTGGCTTGGCGCGAGCGCGCTGTGCGCCCCTATCTATTGGTCGGTTGCTCCTGGTACCTGGTTATGTTATTGCCGGTGATTGGCCTGGTACAGGTCGGTGGTCACGCGCGCGCTGACCGATACACTTACTTACCGCAGATCGGCATCTGGATGTTGCTGCTGTTTGGGCTCGACGAACTGTTAACCAAGCGTGTCCGGTGGCGCGCGGCGGGCGCCGCGATCGTGGTGGCCGGGCTAGCCGGACTGGCGTGCATTACCTGGCGGCAAACCGGCGTTTGGCAAAACTCTGAATCTTTGTTTCGCCGCGCGACCGAAGTCACCGAGGGAAACTTTTTCGCGCACGCGGCGTTGGGAAACGCCTTGGCTGGGCGATCGGAGTTTGAACAGGCGCTGGCTGAATACGACCGGGCACTGGCGCTGCGCCCCGCCGACCCGCTGGCCACGGTGGGCAAGGGGATGGCATTGGCCCAACTGGGACGAAATCGCGAGGCGATGCCATGGCTGGAACTGGCCGTCGAGGCAGATCCCTACAACCCTCGCCTGCGATTCAACACGGCCGAGGTCGGTCGCGCCCTGGGTGAAAACCGCGCCGCTCGAAAGCACTACGACGCCGCGCTGGCCGCGGTATCGGCCTTGCTCGGGGTCGATCCGGGCGCGGCGGCGCTGGAAGCGCAGTTGCGCGCGCGTCGCCAGGATCTGCCCACCGACGACACCTCTCCACGTTAGGCGGGGTGCACGTGCTGGACGAACCAGGTGACGTTGTCGCGGCGGCAAGCAGGAATCGGCTGACCGATTGGCTGCTGGCCTCCGCGTTGGCGCTGTTGACCGCGGCGTTGTTTTCCCCAGCACTATCACACGAGTTCGTGGCCTTCGACGACAACGTCTATGTTTACGATACGCCGGAAATCCGCCGCGGATTGGTCGATTTCGACTTGGTGTGGCTGTTGACAGAACAGGTCGGGGGAAACTGGCATCCCCTGACGGTGCTTTCACACCAGCTCGATTGCCAACTGTTCGGGCTCGACCCGCACCGGCACCATCGCACCAACGTCGTGTTGCACGCGATCAACGCGGCGATGTGCTTTGGGGCCATGCGGGCACTGGGCCAGCAGCGCTGGACCGGCGTCTGGGTGGCCGCGCTGTTTGCCTGGCATCCGCTGCGCGTCGAAAGCGCGGCCTGGGTGGCCGAACGCAAGGACCTGCTGTCGGGCACGTTCTGGTTCATCGGCCTGGCACTCTATGCCCGGTATGCACGCCGGCCACGCTGGTGGCGCATGGTGCCCGTCATCCTGGCCTTCGCGCTGGGGCTGGCCGCCAAGCCGATGGTGGTGACGTTTCCCTGCGTGCTGTTGCTGCTCGATGTTTGGCCGCTAGGGCGCTGGCCAAGCCAGCGGGCCGCCATGCCCGGCGTGGGTGGTCGGTTGCTCATCGAGAAACTGCCGCTGTTCGGCCTGGCGTTGGCAGACTGTCTGGTGACCTACGCCATTCAAGCGGCCCAGGCAGTGCGCTCGCTGGCCATCTTGCCGCTGGGGCTGCGCGTGGGCAACGCGGCAACCAGCTATGCGGCCTACCTGGGCGACATGATCTGGCCCGCACGCTTGGCGGTGTTTTATCCGCACCCTGCCGAACGGCTATCGTGGGGCGAAATGGCCGTGGCCTGCGCCGTACTGGCGGCCTTGACCAGCGCGGCGTGGCTGAATCGTCGGCGCTGGCCAGCGGTGCTGGTGGGCTGGCTGTGGTACCTAGGCACCTTGGTACCAGTGATCGGCCTGGTTCAGGTGGGCGGAGCAGCACGTGCCGATCGCTATACCTATCTGCCTAGCGTGGGCATCGCCTGGGCGCTGGTGGCCGTGGTAACCCAGACGGTCCAGGAACGCCGCCGCGCCAGGGCCATGGTGCTGGCGGTGGGCTGTTTGTGCCTGGCCATATTGGCGGGACGCACCTGGGTTCAGTTGCGCACCTGGCGCAATTCCGAGACACTGTTCGCGCACGCCGCCAGCGTTACCGAGGGCAATTTTCTGGCGCACACCAGTTGGGCCGATGCACTGGTGGAACGCCGTCATTTGAACGAGGCACTGGCCCACTATCGCCGGGCGCTGGAGATTATGCCGAACTATGACCGGGCACTCGTGGGTCAGGCCGATGTGCTGTGGCGCGCACGCGATGCCTGGGACGTGTGGAGCTACACACCCGACGCCGGCGCCGAGGCGCTGCGCGCGCTGGCCCAGGCGAACTCCGTGGGCGTGCTGCCCTTGGAATCGCTCCAGCACTATGCCGAGCTGGTAGAATTCATGGAACGTGGGCGCTTTCGAGCAGCGTTGGAAGCGGCGTTGCCGATCGACCCGCAAAACCCGCTGCTGCTAACGGCGCTAGCCCGGTTGGATCTGCGCGAGAAGCGGTTTGGTCGAGCCCTGGTCCGGTTGCAAGCCGCGCTGGCGGCGCCACCCCAGCCGGCCGGTTCACCGATCACGGCCCGCGACGCGCTACAGCTAACCGCCTGGGTACTGGCGACAAGTCCTGAACAGCGCTTGCGCAACGGCCCCCAGGCAGTCGAACTGGCTACCGCACTCGTGGCGCGTTCTCCGGACGATTGGGCCGCGCACGACGTGCTCGCCGCGGCACGCGCGGCGTCGGGCGACTTTACCGGGGCCCTGTCGGCCATCGACCAGGCGATAGTCATCGCCGCGGCGCGGCCGCGCACTGTCCGATTGCGCAAGCGCGACAGGCTCGTGGAGGCGCTGCGAGCGCGGCGCCAGGCCTATGCGGCCGACAAGGTCTGGCAAACTTCGGCCGAATCGATCTTCGAGTTCAGCAGCCCCGTGGCGAAGTTTCCCGCGGACAGTCAGTAGCACCCCGTTGAAGAATTTGACGGGCTGCTACCGCAGGAACTGTTGATAAGCGGCCACGGCCAATTCGTCGCAACGATCGTTTTCCGGGTGGCCGCTGTGGCCTGCCACACGGCGATAGGTCAAAGCGTGCTGGGCCACGAGCAGGTCGAGCTGTTTCCACAGGTCGTCGTTTTTCACCGGCGCCAAGTGTTTGCCCTCGCGGCGCTGCCAGCCGTTGGCCTTCCAGTTGCGCATCCATTCGCTCAGCCCTTTGCCCACGTACACGCTATCGGTGAACAGCGTGACACGCGTGGGACGACGCAGCGCTTCGAGCCCACGCACCACGGCGATGAGCTCCATGCGATTGTTGGTGGTCATTTTCTCGCCACCCGACTGTTCGAGCAGCTTGCCGGTGTCGGGGTGCTTCAAGATGAACGCCCAGCCGCCAGGCCCCGGATTGCCGCTGCAACCGCCATCGGTGTATAGCTCGACGGCGGGCAATGGGTCGGTCGGCATGCAAGATTCCGATGGTGGAGGCTGGTGGCCGGTAGAATTTGCGGGCGATAGATTTCAAGCGCCGGGCGTCCGTTCGTCAAGCAGGCCGGTCGGCTGTGAATTGAAACCGTGAATCGCCGGCCGGTTGACGTTCCGATGGATACAGGGGGCCTGCAAAATGCAGTCCGAAGGCAATTAGCACATCCGCCACAACCCAGCCGGGGGGATCCTTGACGTCCCTTGGGGCCGTGGCGTACGATCTGCTGTTTCCCGTTCCCGTTCCGTCGGTAATCCCCCTCGAGGGCTCCCCCCTTCAGGGTGCGCCAGGTGGTGACATGGCCGTTCCCAAGCGTCGTCAGTCGAATGCCCGTACCGGTTCTCGCCGGGCGCACGACTTTAAGAAACCCATGCAGCTTTCGTTCTGCCCGCAGTGCAGCGAGACGCTCCCCACGCATGTGGTTTGCCCCAAGTGCGGCTACTATATGGGCCGGGTCGTGGTCGAAACTGGCCAATAGCGTTTGGCGCCAGTCGACTTGCTGACGGCAGCCCGGATTCTTCATGAACTTCGTCGCGAGGAATCGAAGGTGTTGCGGCTGCAAGGAAAACCGTGATTGGCCCGCGCGGCGTATTGGTGAATACGTGAGTCAGGGGCAGTTACGGATTGACGCAGCAGACG